>NZ_JBKDTZ010000323.1:0-48647 GCF_046339755.1 Acidovorax sp.
GAGGTCGGCCAGCTCGCCCGCCACGGTCACGGTGCGGGCGTCGCGGTCGATCTCCAGCGTGCCAAAACGCAGGACCTGCGTGGCCGCCGTTGCATTGCCGCCATCGGTGCGGCGGCGCAGGATGGCGCGGATTCGCGCCAGCAGTTCGCGCGGCTCGAAGGGGTTGGGGAGGTAGTCGTCGGCACCGAGTTCCAGGCCCATGATGCGGTCCATGGGGTCGCCCTTGGCCGTGAGCATGAGCACCGGTACCTGGGCGGCCGGGCCCTGCAGCGAACGGATGCGGCGGCAGACTTCCAGGCCATCCATGTCGGGCAGCATCAGGTCCAGGATCACCAGGTCGGGCAGGGCGGCCGCATCGGGCCCCTGCAGCTCGGCCAGGCCGCTCTTGCCGTCGGCGCGGTGTTTCACCACCAGGCCGGACTGGCCCAGGTACTCGCCCACCATCTCGGCGAGGCGGGCGTCGTCTTCGATCATCAGCAGTTGGGAGCTCATGGAATCAGTGTATTGGGTACGGCCCTATGCTCGCCCAAAGGCGTCACGCCGTGTTGTAGCCTCTGTAAAGCTCCCGTAAACCTCGCAACCGTTGCCAGCGCCTGTTTGCTATGCAGTGCATAGCAATGCGCGCTTATCGCGGTGCGCCTGCCGGCGCCTTCACGCGGGAGGCCAGCCAGACCAGGGCCAGCACGGGCAGGCCCAGCAGCGCGGTGGCCGTGAAGAAATGGGCGTAGCCGAACAGGTCGACGTAGCGGCCCGAAAACCCGGCGAGGAACTTGGGCAGCAGCAGCATCAGCGAGCTGAACAGCGCGTACTGCGTGGCGGAGTAGCTCACGTTGGTCAGGCTCGACAGGTAGGCGATGAAAGCCGCCGAGGCGATGCCGCTGGCCAGGTTGTCGGCCGAGACCACGGCGATCAGTGCCGTCACGTCGTGCCCATGCCCCGCCAGCCAGGCGAACAGCAGGTTGCTGCCCGCGCTGAGCAGGGCGCCCAGCATCAGGATGCGCATGACACCGAAGCGCATGGACAGCACGCCGCCCACGAAGGCGCCGACCAGTGTCATCACCACGCCGTAGATCTTGGTCACGGCGGCCACCTCGTCCTTGGTGTAGCCCATGTCCACATAGAAGGGGTTGGCCATGATGCCCATCACCACGTCGCTGATGCGGTAGACCGCGATCAGCGCCAGGATCAGCGCGGCATGCCAGCCATAGCGGCCAAGGAAATCGGCGAAGGGCTCGACCACCGCGCCCTTGATCCACTCGGCGGCGTTCCTGGCCGGTGGCAGCACGACCTGTGCGGGCTCGCGCGAGAACAGCACCGTGACGATGCCCACCGCCATCGACGCCGCCATCGCCAGGTAGGCGGCCTGCCAGGCGCCGTTCTGGTAGCCGGCCATGGCCTGGCCCACGGCGGGCGCCACCTCGGCGCGCGCGGCGATCCACAGCACGCCGGCACCGGCCCAGATCATGGCCAGGCGGTAGCCCGTCTGGTAGGAGGCGGCCAGCGCGGCCTGGTAGCGCGCATCGGCCGATTCGATGCGGAAGGCGTCGAGCGCAATGTCCTGCGTGGCCGAGCCGAAGGCCACGGCCAGTGCGCACCAGACGATGGGGCCCAGCATCTCGCGCGGGTCCGCCATGGCCATGCCCACGAGGCCCGCCACCACCAACAACTGGGACAGCAGCAGCCAGCTGCGCCGCCGGCCCAGCCAGCGCGTGAGCAGGGGCAGGGGCATGCGGTCCACCAGCGGTGCCCAGACCCATTTGAAGCCATAGGCCAGGCCCACCCAGCTCAGGTAGCCGATGGTGCTGCGATCAATGCCCGCCTCGCGCAGGCGAAACGAGAGCGTGCCCAGCACCAGCAGCAGCGGCAGGCCGGCCGAGAAGCCGAGCGTGAGCATGCGCAGGCTGGCAGGTTCCAGGTAGATGCGCAGCGTCTGCAGCCAGGAAGGGCGGGGGGGCGCGGAAATGCCGCTGGTGGGGGAGGTGTCTGACATGGGTGCCTGGGTTTTTGTCTATTATTCCTGCATGTGCATGCTCTGCCCCTCTCCCATTGCCGCGCCTTCATCGATGTGGTCGGCGCGCCGCGCGTTTCTTCTGGCTGCGGGGGCGGGCGCCATGGCCCCGGCCATCGCCCAGGTGGATGTGGGCACCTCCTCGACCCTGCGCAAGCTGATCCCGGCCGAGACGCTGGAGCGCTCGGCCGCGCAGCAGTACCAGCAGATGATGGAGCAGGCGCGCTCCCAGCGTGCCCTGGCGCCGGACGGTCATCCCCAGCTGCAGCGTCTGCGCGCCATCGCGCAGCGCCTGATCCCGCACACCAAGCCCTGGAACGAGCGGGCCAGCCAGTGGCGCTGGGAGGTGAACCTGATCGGCAGCAAGCAGATCAATGCCTTCTGCATGCCCGGCGGCAAGATCGCCTTCTACACCGGCATCCTCGACCAGTTGAAACTCACCGACGACGAGGCCGCGATGATCATGGGCCACGAACTGGCCCATGCACTGCGCGAGCACGCGCGCGAGCGCCTGGCCAAGACGCAGGCCACCAACATCGGCCTGCGCCTGGGCTCGCAGCTGCTGGGCCTGGGCGATCTGGGCAATGCCGCGGCCAGCCTGGGCGGGCAACTGCTCACGCTGCAGTTCAGCCGCTCGGACGAGAGCGATGCCGACCTGGTCGGCCTGGAGCTGGCGGCGCGCGGCGGCTACGAGCCCGAGGCTTCGGTGAGCCTGTGGAAGAAAATGGGCAATGCCACGGGCAACAAGCAGGGCGGCCTGGCCTTCCTGTCCACCCACCCTTCGGGCCCGGCACGCATCCAGCAGCTGGAGGCCAATGTGCCCAAGGTGCAGGGCCTGTACAAGGCGGCGCGCCGGTCCTAGCCGGCCGTCACGCGGTTGCGGCCGCCATTCTTGCTCTGGTAGAGCGCCTGGTCGGCCCGCGCAATGGCCGCCTGCAGGTCGTCGGCATGAGTCACCTGCGCCACGCCGAACGACATGCTCAGCGGCACCGGCTTGCCCTGGCAGTCCATTTCGATCTGTTCCATCGCCACGCGGATGCGTTCGGCCACTTCCATCGCCGACGCCAGGGGGCTGGCCGGCATCAGCGCCAGGAACTCCTCGCCGCCCCAGCGCGCGATGACGTCGCTCTCGCGCAGCTTGCGCGTGAGCACGCCGGCCACCGCCACCAGCACCCGGTCGCCCATGGCATGGCCGTAGCGGTCATTGACCTGCTTGAAATGGTCGATGTCGCACAGCATCAGCGCCACGGGTTCGCCCGTGCGCGGGATGCGCGCCAGCGTGTGTCCGGCCAGCGTGTGGAAATGGGCGCGGTTGTTCAGGCCCGTGAGCCCATCGAGCGTGGCCTGCTTGAGCAGCCGGTTCTCGGCGATCAGGATGGTGCGGCGGTAGAACGCGGCCAGCGCCGCGAACATGCCGAACACCAGGCAGACGTGGAGGGTGTTGACGATCTGCTGCCCCTTGCCGGCCAGCGGCGCCAGCGCGCCCCAGTGGTCGCACGCGAAGCGCAGGCCCAGGTAGTAGGCCAGCAAGGCCAGCACCATGGGCGCGGCATAGCGGCCCGAGTTGGCGATCACGATGGCCGGGATGAACAGCCACAGGTAGTAGTGGAAGCCGCTGTCCCAGCCTACCAGCAGCGAGCCCAGCGCCGAGTGGGCAATCACCTCCAGCCAGATCAGCAGGATGCCGGCCGTGTTGCGGCGCCGCTGGATGAGCTGGTAGGCGCCCAGGTACATCGCAATGCTGGCCAGGTTGACCAGCGCCAGCGGCACCGAGCCCAGCCAGAGAAAGAGCACGATGTAGCCGCAGTCGATGGCTGCGGCCGTCAATGCGACCCGCTGCGCCATGGCCCAGTAGGCCTTGCCGGGTTCGCTGGAGCCGCGCTGTGGAATGGAAAAGGGGGGGGGGGGATGGGCGGTGGAAACAGTGCTTGCGGGGGATGCCATGGCGTGACGCTGCCCGGCGCGCGCCTCCGATAGCCGGGATTGTTAACAGAATGTCACATCTTAGAAAATTGCACTGCAGCGCATCGCCGGATCAGGCGGGGCAAAGCATCCCAGTTCCACGTTACCCGTAAAGGGGGAGGGGCTCAGGTGCCACCCACGTAGGGGTTGCTCTTGCGCTCCCGGCCAAAGGTGCTTTCCGGCCCGTGGCCAGGAATGAACACCGTCTGGTCCCCCATGGGCCACAGGCGCCCGGTAATGCTGTCGATCAGGTCCTGGTGGTTGCCCTGTGGAAAATCCGTGCGGCCGATGCTGCCCGCAAACAGCACATCGCCCACAAAGGCTCTGTCGATCTGCGGCGCGTGGAACACCACGTGGCCGGGCGTGTGCCCCGGGCAATGGCGCACCTGCAGCGTCTCGTTGCCGATCTGCACCGTGTCGCCATCGGCCAGCCAGCGCGTGGGCGTGAAATGCTGGGCGGGCGGAAATCCAAACATCGCGCTTTGTTGTGGCAGTGCGTCGATCCAGAACTGGTCGCCGGGGTGCGGCCCCACGATGGGTAGCGACAGCCGCTCGGCCAGTTCGCCCGTGCCGCCCGCATGGTCGATGTGGGCGTGGGTCAGCCAGATCTGGTCGAGCGTGAGGCCCAGGCGCTCCACTTCCGCCAGCAGCATGTCGAGGTCACCGCCGGGGTCAATGATGGTGGCTTTGCGCGTGGCGTCGCACCAGAGGATGGAGCTGTTCTGCTGGAAAGCGGTGACGGGGACGGTGAGGTAGTGGAGCATGGGTGGGGATTGTTTGTTGCTAACAAAGATTGGCTTTTGCTAACGGAGAGTGGCCAGGTAGTTAACAAAGAATGGCGAGTCCCTCACCAGACGCATTTCAGTGCATTCAGCATCGTTCCTGATTTGCGCGGGCTGCATACACCACTCTGATCTGATCACCCGCGCCAGTGAAACGTGATCACCCGTTCCAGTCGCTTGTCATGACTCCCCGCCATGGCAGACCGGCATATTTTACCTCGACGCTAATCTAGAGTCTAGATAACTGCGAATTTCCACGTGCACCCACGCCTGTCGTCCATAAATACCCCTGACTTCTGAGCCTTCGTTCGCGCGTCAGGCCAATGCAAAATTTTCAACTAAGGATATCTGCGGTAAAAAGATGACTCAGATCTAAAAATAATTTGATCTGTGCTATTAAATACGACGTATTCGATACTGGCATTTTTAAACCGCTCTGCGCAAGATTCGTAGTTATAAATTTTTCCATGCCCGGGTAGAATCTCGCCCCTATATCTCCATGATATTGCAGGTGCCGGCGTGTCCTCAAATCCAATGTCGCAATGCTCCCAAGTGCCGGCTACAGGCAGCACACGGGAGATTTGGACCTTGATCGGATTATTTGATCTATTTCCAATCAGAAAACCCGAACCACTTGGACTCACGCTGAGCATGGACGGGATTACACCTGGTGCGGCGTGAGGAGTTTGCATCTTCAAAGCGAAAATTTCCCTCAGTTCCTTAGGCGTGAATTGTTGTGCGCCTCCAGCAACTGTATTCTGATTTGCAGCTGACGAACGGATGGCCAAGGCGTTTTTTTCATGCTGTTTTGATTTTGCAGAGTTGATTTGCATGGGCAGCACAAAGCCAAAAAATGCAATTAAGAACGGCGTAAATACAGCCAGAACCCGTGCGACAGAGGGAATTGGACGAGCTCCAACCATCACGAAAAAATAGCCCAGCGTTATACCCAAGATAAGAGGAAATATTGTGACTAGCATAAACAGCGTACCACCAGCGCCCAATTCTGTCTTTGGTACGACATAGAGGTAATACCAGCGCACGAACATAGCTCCCCACAATCCGCCAGCAACAAGCCCTATGATGTGCAAGACACCCTTAAACGGTTGCGGATCATTTTCAACCATCAATTTCTTGGAGGCACCAGCTGATCTTGAATGATTGCGCTCGGATCTATTTTCTGGTTGTGATTTTGTAAGTTTTGATAGCAAGATTGCTATGGCAATAAAAAAACCTGCTGCGTAATACAGTCTTATATAAAGGGTTTTGTCTTCTTTCAAGTGATCTTCTGGTTTTTCAATTACAACTCCGTTGAGTTCTAACCCCCAGACACTGCCTACCGAGCCGCTACCTTGATAGGTCACTTTAACAATTGAATCCTTGGGTGCGTTATTTATTTTATTGAGCCGCTCCTGCTCATATATTAATGTGAACAAAACGTCTGAACCCATAACCGTCAAATTTATGCTCGGTGGACTTCCCGATCTATATGCACCACGAAGTGGGTTGCCAGTGCTGGGGTTACCCGGGTGGTAATATGCGTGTTTAATACGCCCAGTAACAACTTTGAGTTCATTTAAGTTTCTAGGCGTAGCAATGAAAATAAAATTGGCTAGCATGAAAGCAATTGAGCCAATTATCAAGGATGCGACAAAGAAAAATCGTTTAATGCTAGCCATGCGCGAAATATCTAATCCAATAAAAGCAATATATTAAATTGCATAATATTAATGCAATCTCCGAGCAGCCTCAGTCATACCTTCAACATATTCATTCAATTTATCTTCAAGCTCATCATCAGTGCCTTTGAAAAATGCGCCCATCAAGAAAAAAGAACCCAATATGACGTATCCTATGGTGTACACCACCAAAAAAACATGAGTCAGCCCGCGTTCTAGGTGATCTCCTTTAATTTCGGTAGAAAAATAGAAATATGCCCCATAACAAATAATGGCTGCACCAATTAAGCCGCCAATTCTCGGAAAGGACTTCCCAAACATTGCAACGATACAGGGTAAGACAAATACCACGAAGATAGCAACGAAAACGCCGTTTGACCACCCCATTACAATCCGCAGGAATGCATAGCCCAGAAAAATAATCAAAGCAGCAAGCGAAAGTTGGAATAATACGCCTGAGCCGGATGTATTCGGAATATTAGCCGCCTCGGAATCAACATCCCTAGCATAAGCAGCACTCCTACGCTGCAACTCCGATTTTGCAACTTCGCGGGCTATTGGACTCAGCTCACCATGTGCCAGCCGATATTCAATTTCAGCGGAATCCATTGCTTGATAAAGTTTTTTCAGGCTGGCTATTTTTTGGGGATCAGTCATAAATTTTCAAGAATTCGAATGGCCGCTCGAACCCCGACATTGACACAATGACATGGAGCCTGCAAGCACTCCGAGGCGACGACCTCCAGCATCCTTGATCTTCCCTTGCATAGGATGATTTTTCAGCCTGCGCGTCGCGGACTGGTACCTGGAGTAGCCTGTGGCGATACGCAGCCAGGTGATGCAGGACCACCCGAGGAGCTTCGCCACACCTTGCGGCAGGTCTCGCTCGGCCAATGCGCGCAAAGGGCCAATATTCATCCTAGGCGTCCTCTGTAGATGCCTCCAATGCTCAACCGATCAGTTCGTTCGCGCGAGGCGAAATCCTGTTTCAGAATGCAACGCTCTAGGGAATCTAGAGTCGCGGTATGTTGCTGTTGCGCGGTTACGCCACTGCTCGACCGAACCACCGCGTACAACGATGAATTTGCACCTGTTGAGCCCTCTCCCCTGTGCACTATCTTTTGGACCCTTCTCCCGTGCGCTGCCATCAGTTGGCGCACCCTCATAAGTTTGGTGCCAGCAGTCCGCCGTCCATTCTTCTGCATTGCCTGACATGTCGTAAAGCCCGAAAGCGTTGGGCCTTTTCTTCGCAACGGGTTGGATCTTCTGTCCGCTGTTCTCCCTGTGCCAGCCTATCGGATCAATATCATTTCCACCGCAATACATATCCGTGCGATTGCCTGCCCGGCAGGCGTATTCCCACTCGGACTCTGTAGGCAAGCGATACCCCGGCCCATCCACACGATTGAGCCATTCGATAAAATCGTCTATCTCCTGGCCATCAATATACCGTACCGGAGCATCATCACTAACACTGTTATGTTTTAAAAAACCAGTGTCATTTAGCTTCTTTTCGCCTTCCCGTCCTATTGATGAAAGGAACTTCTTGTATTGGGAGACAGTGACTTCCGTCTTGCCCATCTGAAAGGGTGGCACGTCAACTGTATGTGCCGGTATCGAAGATCGCCATGGCTTCTTGGCCGACTCCGAATCATCCCCCATCATGAACGTGCCTCCGGGCAAAGAGACCATAGTGACTCCAATGCTGTTAGTCACTTCCGGCAGCTTTAGCTGTTTTGGTCGAGATGGTTTGCAAGCTGCAAGACCAAGCACAAGGAGTATGAGCGATGCTCGAAAATAAAGCCGAGTGATGTATCGAGCCTGGAGTGGATTGTTAATCATTTGAACTCTTATATTATCGACTGGCGGCTATATTGATTCAAGGCATCTTGACCAGCCGAACACCCATGTCCATAAACATGGCAGGATCCATATCTTTCTCGATGGACATGCGAAATGTGGCCTTGGTACTATCGTGCGACTGAGTTGCGCCCCCCCTGAACATCCGGGCATGGCAGTAGCCGCCGTCAATCCAGGCGCTCCCATCGTTGGGTGCGCCGACGTAGTTCCCATGCCAACAATCCTGCACGTACTCATTGGCATTACCCATCATGTCGAACAGCCCCCAGGCGTTGGGTTTTTTACCGCCAACAGGCTTTGGTCCGTATGTATAACCCCCTATCCAGCCCAAATTATTGAGAAAGCGATCTTCGCCGCAATACTCCTTGTGCTGGTCACCTGCCAAACAAGCATATTCCCACTCAGATTCACTTGGCAGTCTGAATCGATTCGCAGTCAACGCTCCAAATTTTTCAGCCAAAATTTCGGCATCTTCGCGATAAAGGTTGACTACCGCTCGATCAGGTCCCAGGTAATTGTTGCATTTCACAGCACATGGGTTGCTGCCAATGATTTTTTCATACTCTGCTTGTGTTACCTCATATTTTCCGAGGTAAAAGCCTTTCAAGCATACCCTGTGTACTGGTTTTTCATTATCACGGCCCTTCTCTGATCCCATGTCGAAGCACCCACTTGGCACCCACACAAATTGCATCCCGGTCGTGGCCTCCGTCCATATCGTTCCTGCCGCCGGCTCAAATAACTTCTTTTCCCCGCCAGAGTATTTGACCGCAGCGACTGTCAAAAACAACAAAAATATTCCACCAGCCAATAAACGCAACATGCGTTCCCCTTCAACTCAAGAAATTTCACGTCCCGATGACAGAGCCGAATGATCGGTTCATGCAACCTCAAAATATGCTCGACCGGCGAGGCCGGCCAGAGGTGTTCGCCATGGGCGGCGCGACCAAACGCTGTCGGGACTGTGGACAAGGTTTTGCACACTGCTTTGCCGTTCCCGGATGGCTTGCACCTCTGGTTTCCACGCGGCAAATCCCAGCAGGTAACTCAAGCCCAGGCTGCTCCAGCCATTGAATTCTTGCTGTGCACGCTGGGCCGCAGTGAGAGCCAGCTCGCGAGCCTCCGGCAGCGTGATCCAGTCTGCCAACCATGCAAAGGAAATTACGCCTTGGGCACGGGTCAAATCCCAACCTTTGACACCATGCACGCGCAAGAACTCACGGTTATCCAACACCATGCGGCCAAACACCCAAAGTTCATCGTCCACCAAGCTGCGTATTTCGGCCTCGGATTTATCAAGCAGCGGAACCCAGTTTTTCTCAAAACTGGCCTGCCCCATCCTCATGTTGTTCAGGTTATCGATGGTTTTGAGGGCGTCTACGCGGTTATGGACACCCCACCATTCCCGCAGCACGTCCCTAGATTCCTCATAGAGTCGAGGTGATTTTTCTCGGCCTGCATAAATATCGTTGCTAACGCCATTTCTTTCGTTCAGCACGGCGTTCATACTCCATGCCCACAATAGTGGCGGATCGTCCTTCTCGCGGATCAGGCGTTGCGTGGTTCCTTGCAGCAAACGCGGCAGGCGAGGGCGATTTTCTTTGTCCTTGAGCTGAGCGCTTGCCCAGGGGGGCGCCGAAGCTGCGCCTGCAGCGATAAGCGTAGTCATAAGGGTTCTGCGATCCATAGTTACCTCAGCTCTCAATCTATATTTCTTCAGTATTAATGTCTTCTAGGTCAATAAAAGACATCAAATGATCGATCATTAATTTTTCAGGTCATTGATCTATATCGCTAGTCCCGCGCAAGGCTAGAATAACGAGTTGATTGCTCTGGTCCAATAGTGGCAAGAAATTTGATCAGGCCGATAACAATCAGCAAATTGCCAATAGTTTTCAGAAAAATCAAAACTGGCGCCACATACATCAGCAATACAACCAAGCTAGTGGTTATTTTTTCTGTGGCTCCCCCAGAAACCATCATGGACAGAGAGGGGGTGGAACTCAATGCGAACGCCAAAATATTAAACACGACTCCGGTGGCAATGATGAGAGTGCCTTTTGTTTCGGGTTGGATTTTTTCACTTAAATTTGACGTGATAAAAAAAGCAATCACCATGATTATCGCAATGATGACATTTATCCATGTCAACTCAGAGCCGTATGGCATGTGCTCTTTCGATGCTGCCTGCACGAAATAAAACAACAAAACATAAAAACCCAAGCAAAAACTTTTCATGCTTTTCCACCTGTTCGACGTCCGGCCAAAAGTTTGAAAACATATCCTATCGAGATGAGGTTCCAAGCTGCTATCAGCTTATTCGTGAACGCTATATAAATATATGAGCTTTTGTCGTAGTTGATATACAGAACACATATGGTTGATGCCACCAGCATCAGCGCAGGCAGCTTGCCTATTGGAAGCTTCTGGTGCAAGCCTGTTATAAACACAAAAAAGCCAAAAATTATCGCAAGCAAGATAACTCTAAAAACAAAACTTCCAAACAAATCCATTTCAAACCCAAGGAGCCTGCCCAATCCCAATAGAGATCGAACTGGAAATGCTGGCTCCGCGGCTATTCCAATGGAAAGGCAAAAAATTATTTTATAAAGAAAAATGTGGAAAGAATCATCATTTTTCTTGACCTAATTTGACGTTGGTTTGGTGGGCGTTTTTGCTACGTATTTTGAATAGATCACGCCGCATTCAGGGCATTCATAATCTGGTGCGTCTTCAACTGGTTTTCTGTGATATTTGCATTTTGTGCAAATGGCAGGAGGATTTGCTAACTCTTCCATATTTTCAGTTCACGGGTCGCGATTGCTATGTAGATCATTCTTGGCAGATAAAAAAATCTGGGTCGCCTGTAGGGGTGAGATATTTTTTTATGCGATGAATTTCTCTATCAATGTCCTGGAACTTGAACCTTGGATGGGGTTCTTCGTTTCGAGACCGCTCACGCACCAGCTCAGCCGCATGTTCCAACTCCTCTGGTCCCAGTTGCCAAGCGATTTGCATTGCCCTGTAGGCAGAGGTGGTTTGAACATGCAGACTTTCGTAGCATCGGCTGGCAATGTCTGGATCACAGTACAGGTCATACAAACCACGCAAATTCGCACATTGATTGATGATGGGAATAATCAATCGTTCAAAGTCATTGAGCATCCAATGGGCCTCTTCAATATTGCGGCACGACTCCAATGCCTCGAAAGACTCTGCATGCCAAGCAGGTTCAACGTGCCATCTGAGCGATTTAAGACCGAGAGACAGCGATACCTCAGCCTTTGAAATTTCGGGGGAGTGTCTCTGGAACACCAACGAATGGTATTCCATGGTGTTTTTTAATCTGACACGGAACACAAGCGAAAACCGCTGAGAATGTGAGCGCCCTGCGAAATTGAATGCGCACTGGAAATGTGCTTGGGAACTAATACGTTCAAATGAGACCTTGTGTTCCTCAGATTTCTTAAGTGCGAACCCCAAGGGTGCCAACAGGTTTTCCAAACCACTTGAAACAAATTCCCTGATCACAGCCTTGTCTGTAAGTGACGCCCCATGCTCAGGGTCGTAGGCCTCTAAGGTGCTTCGCATAGAGGCCGGGAATATGCGGCAACCCACAATGCGATCATGCTGAACCATCCAGTTCTCACCGGGGTGAACAAGCGTCAATCCAAGCTGCCGCACCAACGGCAATAAAATTTTGTACAAACTGAAATCGTCCACGCTTTCGGCAGAAAACTTCACGGATTCCATACCGAGTTTAGAATTTCCGCATATGAAACGCACGCCAGTGGCTTCGACTTGTTCAAGTCGTTCAAAAAATCGGTTGATTACAGGGCTTGCGCCACTCTCCTGCTTCTGAAGGCGCTCGATAACGTCGGCAATTCTATCAAAGCTAATCGGGGTATCCCAAAAGGCGGCTTTGCTGCGGCTGGAGTTAAAAATAACGAGCTTATAGATCTTCATAGCACACTGCGAGATATACGGGTGTTGTTAATAGCTCGTGCATGCTAGGGAGTAATCCGACATGTTACGATGAAGTGTTCAAATACTCTATGCAAAATACACACCAGGTCTTGGCTTTTTGACATAAGGGCAGTCAAAGCCGATGTGGACGGCAGGCGCGCGGCCTGCTAAAGAGTGGAGGCGAAGGCCACAAGCGCGGCGAGGGCCAGCAGTCCGAGCCTTAGAAGCACGTGTAGCCAGATGCTGTCGTTCACAAAGTAAACCGCCAAGTCTTGCGACATGGGTTTCGGACGAAGCGGGCTCACACTGGTCAGTCCCGGATTGCCGACCGGAACCCAGCCTATGAGCCATGCGGGGAAGGTGAATAGGAGCCGTCGAAGTTGGCCCATTGCATCGACTGTGTCCCCCCGCTTCCATGCCATGCGCATCATCCAAACATGGCTGGTCAAATGGGGGATGAGGTAACGTTGGCCCAGGATGTGGGCGCGCACCACATGCCGCAAAGCAGCCTTCTCATCGAAGGCCAGCAAGGCGGATTTCATCATTGCTATTTCATGCCGATAGGCCAGCCGTGCTGACCTGAACCTGGGCACTGCTGGGGCATGATGAATGTCAGTCATGAGGAAGGATTGAATCAGTGCAACCCGCTCGCGTCTTGAACAAACCGGCTACTTCGGCCCTTGATCCAGAGGGCAGGGTCATACACCACCGTGATGCTGGCGACAACTCCAACGGCTCAGAGCAAGCCGGAGTGCCCTTCCTGTGCATTGGCCGTGGGTGGGGTACGTACATAGGGCCTGTTCAACAAAACAGGTCACACAGCCATCATCTGATTCAGATTGCTTGGTCCCCCTCCACCGCATTTGAGTTGGGCGCAGGAGACTACAAGGTGCGTGGCATGGGCCATGTTGTGGACGCTGGTGCATCCCACTTCCTGCAATCTGCCGAACCTGTTCGGCTGCTGTTCCTTGATCCAGCGATGCCGATTGCGCGAGGCTGGCGTGGGATTTCCGGCGGCAACGCCTGCGAGTTGGCTCCGCTTCAAGTGCAGCAACTGGAAGCTCGCCTGCAGCAATGGATTCACGCAAAAGGCGGCGGTACCAACGATCCACTTTCGGCAGGAACACGCGAACAAGCACTGGCCGAATGGCTCAGCTCAAAGCTGGACCAACCACTACGTGCGTGCGATGCTGCGCAGGTACTCGGATTGTCGGAGGGGCGCTTCCTGCACTGGTTCACGCAGGTGCATGGCTTGCCTTTTCGACCCTATGTACGGTGGCTCAGACTTCAAAAAGCCCTTAGGTGTCTCGCCGAGGGCGCCACTCTGACTGCGGCTGCATATGCGTCGGGTTTTTCTGACAGCGCTCATCTGAGCCGCAGCTTTGCGGCCAGCTTCGGCATCGCGCCACGAGGACTTCAGCGTGTGAGGATTCGATTGTCCAAGTCGGCAGGGCCTGACTTGAAGGGATTTCTGTCTTCTTAAACATACCAGCGCATACCGATGCAGCAGGCTGCAGAACTCTGCTGGGGGATCGCAACAAGAAACGCAAACTGATCACTGGACTGGCTGGTCACGACGCTGGACCTACTGACCAGATCAATTGGAATACGCACAGGGTGCACTCTCGCGACCGAACAGAAAGTGATAGCCACGCTCTGTTAGCAAGCACCAATGTTTGCCCGAAATGGCCATTCTTTGATGTACGTGCAAAATCTGGCGTCCAGCCAGACCCCGCTTCGTGCCGAGAGCATCTCGCCGTTCTTTGTTAGCAACAAACAGGATTTCTTTGGTCGACATTGGGGCGTGTCTTGGCCAGTACCTGCCGCGCGCGCCTTGGCGGCTACAGCTTGCCAAACCGCTTCTCGAACCACCGATCCAGCAGCGCCTTTTCATAGCGCAGCCGGTCTCCACTCGAATAGCGGTTGCTCGGCACCATGAAGTTCAGGTCGCTGAGCACCTCTTCGCCGCCGGAAACCGGGGCGCTGCCATCGCGCGCCAGGCTGTAGCGCAGCTTGATGCGCGGCCCGGTGATGTCGGTGACCACGCGGACGTCGGAGCCGCTGGCGCCCAGGGGCGGGAAGTGGCCGGCCAGGTCGATGTCCAGCACCTCGACCTTGAGGGTGTCGGTGGGTGCCAGGCCCCGCGTGGCCAGGCGCTGCAGGTGCTGCTCCAGGTCGCGCAGCACCTGGGCGCGGTCGGATTCGTTGGCCACGGGATGGGCGTAGCTGGCGTCGGTGTACTTTTCCGGCGCGATGAAGGCGACGCTGGCGGTGCCCGCGAAGGCGGCGGTGCCTGTGGCGGTGATGAGGCTGGCGGCCACCATCAGTTGGTGGAAAGGGCGTGGTTGTCGGTGCGGCAGCGGCATGGTGTGTTCCTCCATCGTGCGGAGTATGACGGTGGATGGTGGCCCGGGTTCACCGCGGGGAAATAGGGTGCGGCGGCGGCGGCCGCCGGTCCTCCGATCACTGGCAGGACGACCCGGGGCGCCACGGCATGACAGCGGGCACTGGAGGGGCTTCGGGCGACATCGCATGCCTTGAATTCCCCGTTTTTGTTGCACTGATGCAACATTTTGATAACTACTTTGCTGCGAATTTTGTAGCAACCAGAGGCGCGTTGCGGTGCTTTCGGGTTTTCCCTGCAGTTTGGCGGCAAGCCGCGGGCGGGCTTTACAGAGGGGAAGCCTAGCCGTACGGAGACTGCTAAATTAAAATGCGAATAGTTGTCGTTCTGATTTGTCTCGGAGAATGGACCGGCTGCCCCTTGCGGTGCCCCCTGGTTGTACGACTTCCCACCATGAAACCGACCCCGCCACGGCCGGGTTTTCGTTCGTCTTTTTCCTGCTTCCCTGATTTCGGCCCACACCATGCAATCCTCGACATCCCGTGCGTCTCAGCGCTTCGCCCCCAACCCCCTGGCCCTGCTCGTGCGCCAATGCCTGGGCGCCGGCCTGGCCGTCGCTGCTGTGGGCGTGGCTGCGCAGACCAGCACCTCGGGCCCCACGCTGGACGAGGTCAAGGTGCGCGAGCAGGCCGAGGCCATCGGCGGCCTGCAAAAGACCTACCACGGCGGTCAGTTCGCGCGCGGCGGTGACCTGGGCATCCTGGGCCGCACCGATCAGATGAACGTGCCGTTCAGCACCACCAACTACACCAACGAGCTGATCCAGAACCAGCAGGCCCTGACGGTGGCCGACGTGGTGATGAACGACGCCTCCGTGCGCTCGCTGCAGGCGCGCGGCGGCTACGGCGATGACTTCCAGGTGCGTGGCCTCACGGTGTCCAACACCGACGTGAGCTTGAACGGACTGTTCGGCCTGAGCCCCTCGACCCGCATCCCGCTCGAAATGATCGAGCGCGTGGAAGTGCTCAAGGGCCCAGGCGCCCTGACCAATGGTGTGGGCCCCAGCGGCAGCGTGGGCGGCAGCATCAACCTGGTGACCAAGCGCGCGGCCGATACGCCGATCACGCGGCTGACCACCACCTACATGGGCAAGGCCCAGTTCGGTGCCCACGTGGATGTGGGCCGCCGCTTCGGCGAAGACAACCAGTGGGGCGTGCGTGCCAATGCGCTGGTGCGCAACGGTGAAGGCAATGTGGATGGCGGCCGCCAGCGTGCCGACGTGGCTGCGCTGGGGCTGGACTACGCCGGCGGCCGCCTGCGCTGGTCGCTGGACGCATTCGCCACCGAGGGCGAAACCAAGCAGTTCCGCCCCCAGACTGCCTTCCGCGCCGGCGTCACGCAGATGCCCGCCGCGCCGGACAACCGCACCAGCATCTACCCCGGTGCCAACCTGACGGACGACATGCGCACCGTGATGTCGCGCCTGGAATACGACATCAACGACAGCACCACCGTGTACGGTGGCGTGGGCTACACCCACAACACCAACGAGCAGCACTTCCCGACCGCCGGGCTGCGCGTCGACGGGCTGGGCAACTTCACGGTGGCCAACGGCTACTACGACGCCTACAACAAGACCTCGTCGGCCGATGCGGGCCTGCGCACCAAGTTCCAGACCGGTGGCATTGGCCACACCGTGGCCCTGGCCACGAACTACCTGGACCAGGAGATCGGCTACTTCTACCAGCTGACCACCGCCTACGCCCCGTCCAACATCTACAACCCGGCACCGCTGCCGACCATCAACTTCCCGCGCGGCAACCCGGGCAAGAGCACCGAGCTCACGCAGCACAGCGTGGCGCTGGCGGACACCATGTCCTTCGACAACGGCCGCTACCTGCTGACCGTGGGCGTGCGCGACCAGACCATCGAGCAAAGCGGGTTCAACGTGACCACCGGCGCGGCGACCAGCTACTACAAGGCCAGCGCCGTGACGCCGCTGGCCGGCCTGGTGTTCAAGCCGACGAAGAACATCTCGGTCTACACCAACTACACCGCCGGCCTGACCCGTGGCGGCACGGCCGGTCCCGGCACGGCCAATGCGGGCGAGACCTTCGCACCGCAAAAATCGAAGCAGAACGAAATCGGCGTGAAGGTGGACTGGGGCCAGCTGACCACCCAGGCCGCGATCTACCAGATCAAGCGCCCGAGCGCCCTGACGGACCCGGCCACCAACCGCTACAGCTTTGGCGGCGAGCAGCGCAACCGCGGCTTCGAGCTGACGGTCTACGGCGAGGTGCAGCGCGGCCTGCGCGCCATGGCCAGCGCCTCGTTCAACAACGCCAAGCTCACACGCACCGCCGGTGGCGTGAACCAGGGCAACGATGCGGCCGGCGTGCCGGACCGCACCTTCAACCTGGGCCTGGACTGGGACACGCCCGTGCAGGGCCTGAGCGTGAACGGCCGCGTGATCAACACCTCCGGCATGTATGCCGACGCCACCAACCGCCTGCGCGTGCCGGCCTGGACGCGCCTGGACATCGGTGCCCGCTACGCCACCAAGGTGGCCGGCAAGCCAGTGGTGCTGCGCGCCAACCTGGAGAACGTGTCCGACAAGAATTACTGGGTCATCAGCAACTACGTGACCGTGGGCGCACCGCGCACGCTGATGCTGTCGGCCGCGGTGGACTTCTGAGGCATGGATGTGAGCGGAGTACGGCCATGATGTCTGTGTTGCGTGGTGTCTGGCGGGCCGGGCCTGTGCTGTCGCGCACCATCGCCGCCATCGGCGGCGGCTATGCGCTGGCGGCACTGTTCAGCGTGGCGGTGCTGGCCCTGCCCATGACCCGGCCGCAGGCCGTGATCACCGGCATGCTGGCCAGCTTCGCGATCTACACCTGCGCGGTGATCTGGGTGTTCGCCGTGCGCAGCGCCTGGCGCGCCTGGGCCGGGCTGCTGGTGGCGGCGCTGCCGCTGCTGCTGGCGGCCTGGAGCGTATGGTCGTCCTCTGCAGGAGCTTCCCAATGACGATCAAGGACACATCCCCGGTGGACGAACCCAAGGCCCCGGGCATCCGCCAGACCATGTCGGACCTGCACACCTGGGCCGGCCTGCTGTGCGGCTGGTTCCTGTATGCGATGTTCCTCACGGGCACCGTGAGCTACTTCAAGGACGAGATCTCGCAGTGGATGCGGCCCGAGATGCCGCACCGCTCCGTGGTGCCCGATGCGGCCGAGGCTGCCCAGCGCATCGCGGGCAAGCTGCAGGAACTGGCGCCGAACGCGCCGCAGTGGAGCATGCGCCTGCCCGACGAGCGCTACACCACCATGGACAGCTTCTGGCGCCTGCCGCGCGGCCAGACGGCCGGCCCGAACGGCCGCAGTTTCGGCAGCGCCAATTTCGACCCGCTGACCGGCGACAAGGTGGCCTCGCGCGAGACCGTGGGCGGCGAGTTCTTCTACCGCTTCCACTTCCAATTCCACTACATGCCCGTGCTGTGGGGCCGTTGGCTGGCGGGCTTTTGCGCCATGTTCATGCTGGTGGCCATCGTGAGCGGGGTCATCACGCACAAGAAGATCTTCACCGACTTCTTCACCTTCCGCTGGGGCAAGGGCCAGCGCTCGTGGCTCGATGCGCACAACGCGCTCTCGGTGTTCGGGCTGCCATTCCACTTCATGATCACCTACACCGGCCTGATCACGCTGATGGCGCTGTACATGCCGTTCGGCGAACAGACGGCGTACAAGACGCCAGCGCAGCGCCAGGAACTCACGGCCCAGCTCAACACCTTCATCCAGCCCGGCAAGCCCACGGGCCAGGCCGCGCCGCTGGCGCCGGTGGACGACATGGTGCGCCAGGCCCAGGCGCGCTGGGGGGAGGGCAATGTGGGCCGCGTAACCGCCACCAACGCGGGCGATGCCGCGGCGCGCGTGAGCGTGACGCGCGGCGAGGCCGGTCGCGTGACCATGAGCCCGCAGTACATGCTGTTCGACGGCGTGAGCGGCAAGCTCCTGGAAGTCAAGGAAAGCGTGGGCCCTGCAGCCGAAACCCGTGGCGTGCTGTATTCGCTGCACCTGGGTCGCTTTTCCGATCTGCCCATGCGCTGGCTGTACTTCATCGTGAGCCGGGCCGGCACGGCCATGGTGGGCACCGGCCTGGTGATGTGGACCGTCAAGCGCCGCCAGAAGCTCGGTGACCCGGCGCGGCCGCACTTCGGCTTCCGGCTGGTGGAAAAGCTCAACATCGCCAGCATCGCCGGGCTGTCCATCGCCATGGCGGGCTTCCTCTGGGGCAACCGGCTGCTGCCGCAGGGCATGGCCGAGCGCACCGCCTGGGAGGTGCATGTGTTCTTCATCCTCTGGGCGCTGACGTTGGCGCACGCCATGCTGCGGCCCTCGCGCCGCGCGTGGATCGAGCAGTTCTGGGTCGGGGCTGCCGCCCTGGCCCTGCTGCCCGTGCTTAGTGCGCTGACCACCGACCGTCCGCTGTGGCGCAGCCTGGCCCAGGGTGACTGGGTGTTCGTGGGCTTCGAGCTGATGCTCTGGGTGCTGTCCGGGCTGCATGTCTGGCTGGCCGTGCGTACCGCGCGCCACCAGGGACCCAAGCGCCGGGTGGCGCGCGCGCCCTCGGCCCCCGTGGTGCCGGCTGGCGCGGCCATGGCCAAGGAGGGTGTCTGATGCACCACGCAGCCACCTTCCTGGTCTGCCTGGTCGCCTTCGCGGCATTGGCGCTGGGCACCGAACGCCAGCAGGACGAGCTCTTCGGCCAGCCGTTGGCGCCGCGCGCCACCTGGCTGTGGCGCCTGCTGGGCTGGGGCGCGTTGTTTCTGGCGCTGGCCATCATCGTGCAGGCCCAGGGCTGGGGAATGGGCCTCGTGAGCTACAGCGGCCACACCAGCCTGGCGGCCGGTATCGTGCTGGGTGCCCTGATCGTGCACAGCCGCACGCGCGGCCGCCGCTGAGCCTTTCTCCGGTTCAGCGGCGATCCGCCAGTGCACGCCGGCGGGCGCGCAACAGGAGCACCTGGGCGGCATAGCCGACGGCAAAGATCCCCAACCAGGCCAGCAGCGCGCCGCGCACGAGCGGCGAATCCGGTCCCGATGCCAGGGGCTGTGCGGGTGGTAGGCGTGTCAGCGTTTCGTTGATGCCAGGCACCAGCAACAGGAAGACGCTGAACGACCATCCCAACGTGGCCAGGTAGGCGCTGGCCCGCCCCAGAAACGGCAGCTTCGGTGCCAGCCAGGCGCCGGACACCGCGAGCAGCGCCAGGATGCCCAGCGCATGCCCGGCATTGAAGCCGCCTGTGCTCGACAGGCCGAACGCCGTGAGCACCGACAGCACCAGGCCTATCAGGTACACACGGCCGGCGCTTGTTCCCGGTTCTATGGCACGGTAGCGCGCGAAGCTGTAGATGGCCGCGCCCAGCGGCACGAGGCTGATGGCGGTGTGGGCGATGCCGAGGGCGGAGAGTGGGTTAGGCATGGGAGGAAAGCCTTGTCGTGGGGGTTGCTGCAGATGGGAAAAGTCTAGGGTTGCGCGCTCCGGACCGGGGTGACAAGTGCATGACAAAGCTGTCATGCGCCGCCCGCTGCGCGGCTTTGCCCGAGAATCGGCGGCATGAAGATCCTGGTCATCGAGGACGACCCCAAGACGGGGGACTACCTGAGAAAAGGCCTGCGCGAGAGCGGCTACGGCGTGGACCTGGCGCGCACGGGCACCGATGGCCTGCGCATGGCGCTGGGCGAGGCCTATGACCTGGTGGTGCTGGACGTGAGCCTGCCCGGCATCGATGGCTGGCAGATCATGCCGGCGCTGCGCGAGAAGGGGGATGTGCGCGTGCTGTTCCTCACGGCGCGCGACCAGTTGAGCGACCGCATCCGCGGGCTGGAACTCGGTGCCGACGACTATCTGGTAAAGCCCTTCTCCTTCACCGAGCTGGTGCTGCGCATCCGCACGCTGCTGCGGCGTGGGCCCGCGCGCGAGGCCGACGTGTACGAGGTGGCCGGCCTGCACCTGGATGTGCTGCGGCGCAAGGTCACGCGCGAAGGCGCCGAGATCGCGCTCACGAACAAGGAATTCCTGCTGCTGCACCTGTTGGTGAAGCGCCAGGGCGAGGCGCTGTCGCGCACGCTGATCGCCTCGGAGGTCTGGAACATGAACTTCGACAGCGACACCAACGTGGTCGACGTGGCGGTCAAGCGCCTGCGCGCCAAGGTCGACAAACCGTTTGCCACGCCGCTGGTCCACACCGTGCGCAATGTGGGCTATTCCTTTGGTGAACCACCTTCCGAGGGCGGTGACTGATGCCCGTGTCCTGGCTGCCGCGCTCGCTGGCTGTTCGCGTGACGCTGTTGTGCGGGCTGATCGCGGTGTCGATCACCGGCATGCTCGGGGGCAACTACTTCTTTGCCGCGCGCAGTGCCATCCTGGCCCATGCCGACGAGCAATTGATCACGCGCGTGGAGCGCTTGCGCCGCCTGCTGGGCGATGTGCGCAGCATGCAGGAGCTGCGCGACCAGGCCATGCTGCTGGAAGCGCTGTCGGGCAGCTCGGGCGATGTGTTCGTGCTGCGCCGCGCGGGCGAGGCACCGCTGGTCGAAGTCAACCCCGGCCAGGTGGCGCCGCCCGCCTGCGCCGTGCCAGCGGCCGTGGACAGGCCGCTGGCACGGGGCGATGTGTGCCACAGTGATGCCCTGGACACGCCCCGCATGCACTGGGCCGCAGGGGTGGCCCGCTCGGGCCACGATGGGCAGATGGTCGAGGTGCTGGCAGGGCATGCCCTGACCAGCGAGATGCAGATGATCCGGCGCAGCCGTGATCAGGTGCTGTTCAGCACGTTTCTGGCCGTGCTCGCCTGCTCGGCGCTGGTCTACTGGGTGTTGCGCCATGGCCTGAGGCCCCTGCACCGCGTGGCCGCACAGGCCTCTCGCATCGATCCCATCAACCTCGCAATCCGCCTGCCTGAGCACGATGCGCCACTGGAGTTGCAGCAGATGGTGGCGGTGTTCAATGCCATGCTGGACCGCATCGCCACCGGCTATGGGCGGCTGTCGCAGTTCTCGGCCGACCTGGCGCACGAGATCCGCACGCCCGTGGGCGCCCTGATCGGGCAGACGCAGGTGGCGCTGGCGCGCACGCGCACGCCCGAGGAATACCAGCAGGTGCTCGAATCCAACCTGGAGGAGCTGAACCGGCTGCGCCGCATCGTCGACGACATCCTGTTCCTGGCCCAGGCCGACCACGCGACGCTCCAGATCGAGCGCACGCCGCTGGACATGGCGGCCGAGCTGCAGCGCATCGCCGAGTATTTCGAGGGCCCTGCCGACGAAGCCGGCCTGCGCCTGCAGGTGCAGGCCATCGGGACGGCCTGGGTGAACCACGCCCTGTGCCTGCGCGCTCTGCACAACCTGGTGGTCAATGCGGTGCGTTACAGCACGCCGGGCACGGTGATCCAGCTCGTGGGCATGCAGGAGGATGGGGTGTCGGTCCTTGCCGTGGAGAACCAGGGGGTGCCGATCCCGGCAGAGCAACTGGAGCGCCTGTTCGACCGCTTCTACCGGGCCGATGCGGTGCGGGCCCGCCCGGCCGAGTCCAGCGGCCTGGGCCTGGCGATTGTGAAGGCGATCATGGACCTGCACGGGGGGCAGGTGCGGGCCTCCTGCTCGGCAGCCGGCACCATACGCTTCGAGCTGCGGTTTCCTGGCTGAGCAGGGCTATATCTTGAAGTCGTAGCCGATGGTGATCGGCGCATGGTCCGAGAACTTCACATCCTTGTAGATGGTCTCGGTGCGTGCCAGCGCCGCCATGGCCGGCGTGGCCAGGTGGTAGATGGTGCGTCAAAAAACCCGCAAAATTCGGGTATGACTAACACCCGCGTTTACTCCTACCGTCGCTTCTCATCAGGCCGCCAAGCACACGGCCACAGCCTCGAACGGCAGACCGCATCAGCGCGGGCATGGTGCGTTGAACACGGCTACGAACTCGACGAGGAGTTCGAGCTATCCGACATGGCAACTTCGGCCTATACGGGGAAAAATGCTACGGACGGAGCACTAGCGGCGTTCCTGCTGGCGGCAAAGGGCGGAAAGGTGCCCAGCGGCTCCATTTTGCTGGTGGAAAGCCTGGATCGCCTGTCTCGAAACCACCTGACGGAAGCGATTGCCCTACTTACGTCAATTGTCCAAGCGGGCATCAGGGTAGTCTCGCTACTGGACGGCAAGGAGTGGAACCGAGAAAACATCAACGACACCATGAACTTCATGCTGTCCGTGCTGTTGTTCGCCCGTGCCCATGAGGAAAGCGCTACGAAGGCGAAGCGCGTGCGAGCAGCCTTCGCAAAAAAGCGGGACGCTGGCTTGGCGGTTGTTTCGCATGGGCACGGGCCGGGATGGGCGTATCCACGAGACGACCGGCAAGGCTGGGAGTTGGACGAAGCGAAGGCGGAGTCCGTGCGTAAAGTCTTTGAGCATGTGGCGGGTGGACTGGGAGGCATCGCCATAGCGAGAACCGCCAATGCCGAAGGGTGGACGCTTCCATGGCGGGACCGAGCCAATACAAATACGCGTTGGGAGCACACACAGGTCAGCCGGTTGGTCCGCGACCGTCGCGTTTTAGGAGAGTGGCAGCCCAAACAAATGGTCGAAGGCTCGCTGGAAGCATTCGGCGATCCCGTACTCGACTACTTCCCCCGCGTCATCACCGATGAGCTCTGGGGGAAAGTGCATGTCGCTCTGGACAATCGTACCGGGATACCACGCATACGCGGGGTTAAGGCTGACGTTTTGGCGGGCCTCTTCTATTGCAAGTGTGGGGAGAAGATGCAGCGCAAAGCCCCTTGGAAGCGAGGCTATGCCCGCTACTACTGTCTTGGTCAAATTGCGGGCAAAAGTGACTGCCGAGCCATCAGTGAAGCAGCCATCATCGATCACGGATTTTCTTGGCTGGCAACGTTGGAGTTTGGTCAGTTCCAAGAAACCGAAGCGCTGAGGCTTGCACGTGCGGCTATCGACGAAGCAGTGGCTAAGCTGGCGGAACTCGACGAACGCGCCGCGCGGTTCATGGATGCAATCGAGGCAGGCAGTGGCCAGGGCATAAAGCTCATCACCGAACGTCTGCGGCGTATTGAATCCGAGCAGGACGCTCTGCAAGCAGTGCTCACTCAGCGCCGAGCAGAGTTGGCGGCTGCTCCAAAAGCTGGGGTCGACTTCGGCGCGCTTTTCGCTTACGACGTTCGGGCGGCTGTGGCGGACAAAGATGCGGTCAAAGAGCGGCACCGCATCGCTACCGCACTGAACCGACTACTAATTAAGTTAGTGTGGGACCCACGCGGCCTTCTGATGATGTACACCAGAGACGGTGGCATGGCTACCTACCTATTCAAAAAGGGAGAGCTGGACAGAGCACCTCGGCGTGATCGCAGTGCAGCGAACTAGCAGCCGTCGTGAGTACCGCTGTTTTCACATTCTCCGAGAGGTGCCTGAGCGCTTCGCCGCTGGCCCTGCCAATAGCTTATCTAGCGCAACACCAGGTTTGGCGCCGCATGCCTGGCACCAGCGTGCATAGAGCAGTACATCCACGAAATTTTCTCCACGTTCGAGCTTGGACACATAAGACTGCCCAACCCCAAGGGCGACCGCCATCTGCTCCTGGGTAAGTCCAGACCGCCGCCTTAATTCGCGAAGTAACGCACGGATTTCGTCGTAATCGACGTGATACAGAGAGGTGTCCATGCCTCTCATCGTTTAGTCTCACTCGGAATAGTCGTAACACGACTATTTGATTTACGATCTCTCTAAGCGCGGCGCAGTGCCGCCATCAACCGAGGAGGAAACCATCCATGAAACGAGCCCTTGCAATCCTGGCCGCAGCCCTTGCGCTGTCCGCCTGTTCTACGTCCACCACCCCCACCGCCTCGCATTCGACGTCCTGGGACGTCTCCGGCCACATGGCCGACTGATGTAGGCGGACCCATGCGCAAAATGACCATCGTCAAAATCGCCGCCGCTGTGCTGTTCGCCCTGTGGCTCTTTTTCGGGGACGGCAAGACCTCGCACCGCTTCGTGGTGCTGGTGGCCGTAGTCGTCGGCTACCAGGTCTACTCTCGCGTCAAGACTCAGCACGCCATTCAGGAGGGCGCGCGGCTGGGAATGATTGAGCTGATGCAGCAGCACGACTTCAAGCCCGAGCACCAGCACTTCCATTCAAGCGGCAACCAGGTCTCGGGCGTTGCCATCAGCAAAGACGACCCTCGCATCGTCCTGGCGTCCGCTGGTGTGCCTGCGAGACTCTTTCACCGCAGCGATGTTCTCGGGCTTGCGTCCGAGAAGGGCAAAGAGAAGGAGTTGCAGTTCAAGCTCCTGTCCATGACCGGCGCCGGTGACAAGCAGGTCAACAAGGACGTGTATGTGGTGGACGTGTCCGTCAAGGACTTGGACACCCCGCGCTACAAGCTGTACTTCCAGGATGCGGAGCACATGCGCCAGTGGGAGAACCGCCTTGCCGCTTGGCTCGACATGCACGCCACGGCGTGAGCCGCTGCGCCCCTATCCCATCACTTTCCGTGTACCCCATGAAACTCATCCAAACCTTGTTCATCCTGGCCCTCTCGCTCGTCCTCGCCGCGTGCTCGGGCGCCCCGTCGGACAGCGACGTGCGTGCCGTCACCAGCCAGTCCGAAAAGCAAATGGACCAACAACTCGCGCCCCTGGGCTTGAAGTGGAGCGACGTCTTTGAGACCGAGGTCAAGGTCAAGAACAAAGCCAAGCAGGACGACGGCCGCTGGCTGGTCGAGGCCGACACCACGATCACCGCAAAGAAGGACATGAAGGAACTGCCGGAGAACGCGCAGTTCACCGTGTTCAGCCTGTTTGGCGACATCAAGAAGGGCCAGCCCATCGGGGGCGGAGCCGTGACCACGAAGTTCTACATGCAAAAGGGCGACAACGGCTGGATGGCCGTGCGATAGCGCCCGACGCATTCGAGACACCTATCCATCATGAACATCCAAGAATTCGTTCGTGAGCATGTGGCGCCGGTCAACGCGGTGGTCTTCACCTCGGTGACCGTCGCCGGCATCCTGGACTTCCTGGCGCCCCGTGCGCCGTTCCTGGCCTGGGTCAGCTATGCGCTGGCGGGCTTGGTCATCCTGGCCATGGTGCTGGAAGTGCGCGCCCTGCGCATTGGCACCAATGGCAATGCATGGTCCGTGCGCGCCCTAGCACGGTTGCGGCAGCCTCCTGGCCCACTGTGGAAGTCTCCGGCCTGGCAGGTCTTCGGCATCGTTGTCGTCATCACGCTGGTGCTTGGACAGGCCTCCAAGGCGCGCGCAGACAGCGGCGGGCTCATCGCCAGCGCCGCGCCCAGCGTGCGCAACGTGCAGGCGCTTTTGCTGGGCGTGCAGCAAGATACCCAGCACATACGCGCGACCGTGGACAACATGGCGCCCAAGGTCGATGCCATCCAGGCGTCGGTGGGCACCATGGAGGCCATGCTCAAAGAGCCGCGCGACCACCTCGCCGAGGGAGACTATCCCTACCTGCAAAAGCTCGTCGCATCGGGCAAGAAGCTGCCGCAGGACCAATGGATGCTCCTGCTGGGCTTGAACGAGAAGCGCCCAGACCGGTTCGACCTGCTGCGCCTGTACATGGACCAAGGCCTCGACATTCGCCAGCCGGTGCCGGTCCTGTCCAACGTGGTGCTGGGTTCGCGCATCAACGATCTGCCGACATTGCGCAACTTAGACAAGCTGGACGCATGGGCCAGGAAGCGCACGCAGTTGCCGAGCATCGGGCTGGCGTTTGTGTGCGAGCGGATGGACCTGCTGGCGTACGCGTACATCGCCGATGACAAGCCGTTGGCGGACTGGCTTATCAAGCAAGGGCTGAACCCCAAGCAGGAGTACCCGTGCGCGTACATCGACAAGCCGATGACGAGTCAGAACATCCAGGCCATCGTGGCTTCGTAGCTCCAAGAAAGGACCAAGCATGGATTCTGCCCGTCGTTCAACTGCGCTGATTCGTGCAATGCGTGCGTTCCGGTTTCTGCTCCTGGCTGTATGCGTGGCCTGGGCCAGTTCCGGCGCAGCCTTGGCGCAAGCCCCTTCAATTAAGAACGGCTGTGGTGGCGCGCTCAGCGGGCCCATGGCAAGCATCGCTATGCCGTACCAGCGAGCCGTCGCAGCATTGCAAGGCACCGAGGTTGGTTGGTGCGCAGCAGCGTCGGACCACGACGCAGGCACGCCTGAGCGAGCAGCGATGTGGAAGTTTGTCTCGGCAGCGTACCTTCTACATGCTCTGGCCGGCCGCAAGGAACTCACGCGCGATCAGGAAACGGCCGTGCAGAGGGTACTCGCAAGCATTCCTGGGAATGGAAAGCCGCCAGCAAAATTACGGGACATTGACACTGCCATGTATATCCATGCGCGCACGTTGGCGGCGGAGGATGGAGGAGCGGCACAAATCGCTCTCGATGGCTTGCAGCAGCACGCGCCACCGGTGTATCGGTCGTTGATGCGGCTCTCATCTCGCTGGGGCGATGCAGGCGACAACTGAACGGAGGCAGCGGCTCAATATGTTGCTGTTGAAATTTGAGCACCAGGAGCATCACTTGCTGGAACGCTAACCTATTTGCTAGCTTGGTTGCTCATCAAGGAGCAACATGCAATCATCAAAACCGAAGAAGAGCGGCAAGCCAAAACGCCGCAGCGATCAACGCCGAATCGCCGCCACGTCCCTGCGATACGCAGTGGACTACATGGACCATGCACCAGTATGGCCGGGGCCCATCTGCGCACAAGGGCTGTTCCGGCCCACACAGAACGGTGCCCCCGCTCAGCCGCTGGAAGTGCGTTTCTCATCCTTCATTCGAAATCGCTCGATGGAGTATGTCGTGCGCAGCCCGCAGGCGCTGAACATCAGCGACCAATCGATCTACTTCCATCTTTGCCAGCTAGCAGCTTCGAATGAAGCTATGGGCCTCACCAACGGCCATGACATGTACGAGACCTATCGGCAGGTACTACAAGCAAGCGGCTTCGGCGCATACGCGGACCTGACAGTTATCAAGGCTAAACCGTCTGACCTTGCAGCGGGTATCGGTCTTAGCCGCACAGGTACCAATACGCAATCCGTTTTGGCCTCGCTCAATCGCCTTTCGCAGACCACGATGGAGCGACGGCTGATGAACAATGGCTCCGTTGCCGAGCATGGCTCCACCAAGTTCCTGGGATTTTTGTGCTTCGATACTGAGGTGCACATCGTCCTGCACTTTGAGTCCGGTTTTTTGTCGGGCGATGTCAAAGGCGGGGTGCACCGGGGAGTGTCATGGATCAACATGCGCGAGCAACGGCGCCTCTCTGGTAAGCCCGCCAAGCGCCTACATGCCTGGCTTTCCGCCTGGGCATCCCAGGTTGAGCGCAGACTCGTCTCCCTCGACAAGCTATTGATCAAAGTATGGGGCGAAGTGCCATCGACACCAACCATTCGAAAGTCCAGGATGCATACCCTGCGTGCAGCCGTGACGGAGGTGGGCGCCCTATCGGGATGGACCTGTACCCTTGCCGAGGATTGCGCCAGCGTGGTTGTGCGCAAGCCGCTTTTCGTAGGCACGCCGGCTCAGGCTGCCAAGAAAGAGACCACGACCACCAATTCGCTCATGGCTGCGGACGTTGCGACGACAACCAAGATCGTTGGAACGACAACCGAAGTCGCTGCAACCCCAACCAAAGTCGCTGCAACGACAACCGCCGTTTCGGCGAAACCCGCGCCCAGCTTGGATTGCGACGAGCTTGTGTTCGCGCTTTAAGACCACCTAGGAAAGTACCAAGACTTTCCATGGTGGTAGGGGCGAAGCCCCGTCGCCTGGAAGGCGCCGAGCCATCGCCCGATTGATGAGACGAGGAAATTGGGTGATGAAACGTTCCTAGCCAAAAAGAAGAACGTGATATCACATCGCCATCAGAGCGAGACCGGATTGCGATCTGCTTTGGCCCGCCCCTCACGGCAGCACAGGGCCGACCTCGGCAAAGCCAGCTGCCGGAATTCCAGCAGCTCATTACCCCGAAGAAAGCGTGAAATAGTTCACGACCTGGCAGGTGGTCCACACGCGAGAGCGTTTCACATCTTGACATGAAGCGCCCGACCGCTTACATTGTGGGCATGAGTTCCTTGCTCTTCACTGCTTTCAATCTGACTGTCTCCCGGACCACGTCCGCAGTCATACGTCCGCTTTAAGCGGGCGTATCAGTCTCTTTCTTCCCCCGATATCGCTCGCTTCGTAGGCCGGTCTTAGCCATAGGTTTGGCTTCGACCTAGTTCACCCTTTTCGGAGCGATTCATGAAGCAGATTTCCAAGGCCGTTTCTGGCCAAAAGCGTGCCGTCTCGGCACAAAAAAGCATCACCGCCAAAGCGGCATCCACCAGGCCGGTCAAGCCTGCCCAGCCAGCGCCGAAACTCGTGCTGGACCCGTGCTGCAAAGAGTTCCCGCCCATGGAGCACGACGATTTCAACTCTTTGAAAGAAAGCATCCGTCGCAATGGGCAACTGCAACCACTGCTGGTATGGCAGGGGCGTGTGCTTGATGGCCGCCATCGGCTGAAAGCGTGCGCTGCGCTCGGTATCCAGCCCCATTTCGAGGAGGTAAAGTGCAGTTATGAAGAGGCCAGATCGATGGCGTTCGCCAGGAACATCAATCGGCGCAACCTGACGGTCGGCCAAAGAGCGCTTCTCGCTGCTCGACTGGCATTCCTCAAACCCGGACAAACCAAAGCTTCCAAGCAGCTTGGTTCGATGCTGAGCCAAGAGGAAGCGGCCAAGCTTTTTGGGGTGAGCCGTGACGCCGTGCAGCGAGCGGGTAACCTAGTCAAAGGAGCAAAAAAGGCTACCTTGGATGCGGTACACAACGGCACGATGAGTCTGAACGAGGCGGTTGTTGTGATGAAAGGCAGTAAGAGCAGCCTGTGCACAAAAACAACCCCAGAAGAGCGAAAGGCCTTGAAGGTGGCAGCTGCGGTGAAGGAGCGACTGGGAAAAGAAGCGCGGCATCTGCGGCTTGTAAAGCAGGCCGCTCTCAGCGCCAAAAACTTGGCTTTGCCAACAGGTAGTCGTTACTCCATCATCCTGGCTGACCCTCCGTGGGATTACGACGAAGCGCATGACCGGGCCGCGAGTCGCATGATCCCCCATAACCACTACCCGGTCATGAGTGTTGACGACCTGCGCGCGCAGCTTGACGTCGAAAGCATCGCTGCAAAAGACTCCATGCTGTTCATGTGGTGCCCAGCTTCTTTGCTGCCTAGCGGGCTTGAACTCATGCAAGCGTGGGGTTTCAAGTTCGTGTCGAACTGGGTCTGGCACAAGACAGGCCCCAGGCTCCATTGTGGTGGTGGGACAGCAAAAATGCACCACGAGCTACTCTTGGTTGGCACCCGTGGCAGCGGCTTGACCATCTTGGACACGATGGAGCGTGAGCCATCGGTCTTCACGGCTCCCGTGACCAAGCACAGCGCCAAGCCTTTGGTGGTGCATGAGCGTTTGGAGGCCTTATACCCAGACGTGAGCCGCATCGAGTTGTTCAGCCGCTCGAACCGGACGGGCTGGACCATGTTCGGCAACGAAGTGCCTGACGAGAACAAAAAGGTTGCTTAGTTAACGGCAGGATGGGCGGTCGCGCTGATGCATGCATAACCGCTCCAAATCGTCTTTCCTTCCGCTCGTGGCGCGCGAAGAGTGTCTCCTTTGTTCGGCGGTAACGCGTCCACTTTCATCCCTAGTCACAAGGTACAACGTTCTATGGAAAAAAATGTCTTCTTTCAACAATCCCCAATCGCGCACGCAACGAGCGTAAGCCTTTGCTTCCGACAGTTTCGCGGCTGTCTCCAGCCGTACATGCACCAAACGCCTTTGGTCATCCACCGCGTCGCAACTCCCTGACACCCCGACCCAGCTTGCGGCGCAACAGGGCCCGCAGGGTCACCCCATCCGAGTACCCGACCTGTGCGGCGACCTGGTCGACGCTGGCGTTCCCGGTGCGCAAGAGATGGACGGCATGCTCCACGCGCAGGTCCTGGAAATACGACAGCGGTGTCTTTCCCAAAACGCTTTGCAGCCGCCGCGCCAAGGTGCGCTCGCTTGTGCCCGCGGCGCTGGCCGCCTCGGCCAGCGAGAACCCCTGCGCGAGCCGACGTCTGGCCCAGCACTCGAAGCGCTCCACCATCGGGTCGGCATGCGCAAGGTGGTCGGGAATCACGAACTCGGCTTGCGAACTGCGTGTCTCGACCAGCAGATAGCGTGCCACCAGGGCCGCCAGCGCCGGACTGCGCCCTCGGATGATGCGCAAGGCCAAGTCGACGTGGGCCAAAGCGGCGCCCGCGGTGGTGAAGCGTGTCGAGTTCACGATCATGCGTGACTCGTCCAGCGTGACGTTCGGATAGCGCTGCCGAAACATCGGCCCCAGCCACCATGACGTCGTCGCACGATGCCCATCAAGCAGGCCACTCTCTGCAAGCAAGAAACTACCGGAGCAAGCGGCACCAAGGTGCGCGCCAGCGGTGGACCACTGCTGTAGCGCCGCGACCGCGTCGGGCACATCGGGGCGTGTGAGTCGAGCCGAGAGCGTGTCAGGCATCTTGTCGCCAAACGCTGGCACGAGCACGACGTCTGGTTCGGGTACACCATGCGCAGTGACTACGGGGACCGTCAAACCTTGCGCAGTTCGGATGCGACGCCGCACGCCCACCAGCGTGAGCTCTATGTGCGCGGGAGCCTGTGGCAGCGAGCCCGCCATCGCATTGGCTAAGCCCACTGTGTCAGTGAGCGCCGCAAGCCCCAGATCAAACACGCCATCACAAACAAGGAGGTGGAGTTTCATGGCAATAATGATATCAATGTTGTCATTATTGCCTATAGAGATGTCTGTCATGAAGACTTAGACTGCAGTCTCGTCGATCCCTTCACCCACTTTTCCATTTACCCAAAGGAATACAGCATGACCAAGCTCGCCCTGTTTGTTCGCCTCGAAGCTAAACCCGGCCAGGAGGCTGCGCTTGCCGACTTCCTGGCCAGCGCACTGCCGCTCGCCAACGCCGAGTCCGGCACCACGGCCTGGTTCGCATTGAAGTTTGGCCCTTCGACGTTTGGTGTGTTCGATGCCTTTGCCGATGAGGCAGGTCGCCAGGCACATCTGAACGGCCAGATCGCCGCGGCCTTGATGGCCAACGCCGCGACCTTGCTCAGTTCTCCGCCCAATATCGAGAAGGTCGAACTGCTTGCAGCCAAACTGCCTGCATGACAACTCGGCTTTGACCCAATCAGGTCACGCTGCAGGATGGGGGTCACACAGCCCTACGTGCGATCCCAACCTCCTTGCTGTCATTCTTGCAGTCTATGGATTTTCCGGTGAGAAAAGGGCAGATTCAAACTTGCCCACCCACACCCTTGAACTTCTCCACAAACGCTGCGATCTTCTGAAACACCGTCTGCTTCTTGGTGAGGTACTGCGGGTTCAGTGGGCTCATCTTGGGCAGCACAGCATTCAGTTCAGTGCCGCTGTCTGAGGCGAATTCACGTTTCAAGGAATTGGTGATGTGGTAATCCCCCCATAAACCATCTCTCTGAGTAGAGCTATGCGGCCATGGCCAGCCGCTGTTTGGGGGTTGATGCCGCCCAATGCCATATTTGGGCGTTCATGTTTATACCGGCACATCCACTGCGTGGCGTAATCTCGCACTTCATCAAGATTGCGCCAATGGTACTGCGACAGTCATTCATGGCGAACGGTTCTGTTAAAGCGCTCCACATAGGCATTTTGCTGAGGCTTACCTGGCTGGATGTATTCCAGGCGGATACCTTTGGCGCTCGCCCAGTTTTGCAGTGTTGCGCTGATGTACTCAGGCCCGTTGTCACAGCGAATGACTTGGGGTTTGCCACGCCACTGCATGATTTGCTCCAAGACCCGAATCACACGTAGCGAGGGCAATGAGAAGTCGACCTCAATGCGTGGAAATCAACAGCAAGACCACGGCATGCTCCAGCCCACCTCGAACGGCAAAGCGGTCTGGCGCGCGACCGTGACCAGCACGACCGGCTGGTCCCATTCGTTCACCCTGTTGCGTCTCGCTCCCGCGCTGATCTGGGAGTCTGGCGAGCGACCAGCACCTTTCGCGGGGACGGTAGAGATCGACGCGACGCCCGCGGAAAACGACGTCAGCATGTCAGCTCCCGCGCCTTCCGTCTCGGTGAACCCAGCGCAGGGAGGTCAAGAGCCTCCGATTTGGGAGGGCGACAGCACCACCATCGTTTCACCGCCCGCAGCCCAGCCCGTGCCCGACGTCATGGAGGATTTGCTCGCGATGGTGGGCTTGGATGAGTATGCCGGCGTTGGCCAGGATGCCGAGGAGTTCCTCCACACCCCCGCGCCAGCAACAGCCGCGACGTCCATTCCATCGCCTGCACCTGCACCCGCGCCTACGCCTGGGCCATCGGCAACGAAGCCATCCGTGGAACAGTTCATGGTTTGGCTGAAGCAGGGAATCGCCTCACGACGGTTCATCATCAACGACGCGAAGGCACTCGTGCATACGGTGAATGACACGGCCTACCTGGTCAGCCCGGGTGTGTTCCAACGCTATGCGCAGGAGCATCCCGAAGTGGCCGCACTCGCCAAGCAGGAGAATCAACAGGATTGGCAGTGGGTGCAGAAGCGCTTCGAGAAGCTGCAGCTACATCGAAAGCAGCCCAATGGCCTGAACATTTGGACCTGTGAAGTCACGGGCCCGAGGAAGTCCCGCCGACTCCATGGCTACCTCCTCGAAGATGGGTCCTTGGCACTCGCCGAAATACCGCCCGCTAACCCCTATCTTGCTCTGACTCAGGAAGGATGACGCGATTGGGGCATTGATCGCCACCGTCGTGTGGCGACGATCAATGTCCCGCGAAAATTGGCAACATTTGGCGAACTGAGCTACTCGGCCCGCGCCAACTCCTGTGCAAGGAACGGAGCGGTTCTGCTGCCAGACGTTCGGGCCACCTGCTGAGGGGAGCCCGCCACCACGATGCTGCCGCCGGCAGCGCCCGCACCAGGCCCCACGTCGATCACCCAATCGGCCTGGGCCACCGCGCGCATATCGTGTTCGATCATCACTACGGTATTGCCGGCATCGACCAGGCGCTGCAACTGCACCAGCAGCCGGTCGGCGTCCGACGCATGCAGCCCGGTAGTCGGCTCGTCGAGCACGTACAGGCTTCGGCCGCGCTGGCTGCGCTGAAGCTCGGTCGCCAGCTTGATACGCTGCGCCTCGCCACCGGAAAGCTCGGTGGCCGGTTGCCCCAGGCGCAGGTAGCCCAGTCCGATATCGCGCAGCAGTTGCAGTGGCCTTACCACAGCGTCTTCACCCGCGAAGAATTCGCTGGCTTCGTCCACGGTCATCTGCAGCACCTCGGCGATGTTGCGCCCGTTCCATTGCACCTTCAGCGTGGCCTCGTTGTAGCGTGCGCCATGGCACGTCGGGCACGGCGCGTACACGCTGGGCATGAACAGCAGTTCCACGCTGACGAAGCCCTCGCCCTCGCAGGTCTCGCAGCGCCCCTTGGCGACGTTGAACGAGAACCGTCCGGCATCGTAGCGGCGGCGTCGCGAATCGGGCGTGGCAGCGAACAGCTTGCGCACATGGTCGAACAGGCCCGTGTAGGTGGCCAGGTTCGACCGCGGCGTGCGTCCGATCGGTTTCTGGTCCACCTGCACCAGACGCTGTACGGCGTCCACGTCGCCCGCCAGATGGCCGCCGGTCGCTTCGATCACTGCCGGCCCTTCGCTGGTGGCGCTTTCGGCTACATCGTCTTCCGGCTCGTGGCCCAGGTGCAGCAGCACCATCTCCGGCAGGGCCTGCGCGACGAGGCTGGACTTGCCCGAGCCGGAGATGCCGGTGACGGCCGTCAGCACGCCCAGCGGAATGCGCGCATTCACGCCATGCAGGTTGTGGCGGTGAATGTCCTGCAGCTCCAGCCAGCCGGTCGCTTCGCGTGCCCGGCTTCCCGGCGCGGGGATCTCATCGAACAGGTAGCGTGCAGTACGCGATTCGGCAATCTTGCGCAGGCCATCCGGCTCGCCGCTGTAGAGCACGCGGCCGCCACGCTCCCCAGCATCCGGCCCGACATCCACGAGCCATTGCGCGCGGCGCATCAGATCCAAGTCGTGCTCCACCACGAACACCGAGTTGCCGGCGTCGCGCAGCCGGTCGAGTGCGTCGTACAGGGCCTGGCTATCGGAGGGGTGCAGGCCCGCGGAGGGCTCGTCGAGCACGTACACGACACCGAACAGCAGGGAACTCAATTGCGTGGCCAGCCGCAGGCGCTGCAACTCGCCGGCCGAAAGCGTCGGCGTGGCCCGGTCCAGCGTCAGGTAGCCCAGGCCCAGCCCACGCAGTTGGCGCAGGCGTGCCATCACGCCACCGGCCAGGCGCTGCGCGGCGAGGCGCTTTTCTTCCGATAGCGCCGAGGTGCGGCGCACGTCGGGCGATACCGCATGGACGGCGCGACCGGAGGTCGCGCGTTCGGTACGGTCGCGTCGGGTCGCTTCCTTGTCCGTTGCCGCCCCCGCTGCATGGGCCCGGAAATCGCCCTGGGCGATGGGTTCGAGCAAGGCCGCCAACTGGTCCAGCGGCATCTGCATGAACGCGCCGATGTCCACGCCGGCGAAGGTGACCGACAGCGCCTCGGACTTGAGCCGCTTGCCGTGGCAGGTGGGGCACGGTTTGCCCTCCATGAACCGGGACACGCGCTTTCTCATCAGCGCGCTCTGGGTGTTGGCAAAGGTGTGCAGCACATACCGCCGGGCGCCCGTGAAGGTGCCCATGTAGCTCGGCTCCATCTTGCGCTTGAGCGCGGCGCGGGTTTCGGCGGGCGTGAAGCCGGCGTACACCGGCACCGTCGGTGTCTCCTCGGTGAACAGAATCCAGTCGCGATCCTTCTTCGGCAGGTCCTTCCACGGTCGGTCAACGTCGTAGCCCATGCTGACCAGGATGTCGCGCAGGTTCTGGCCTTGCCAGGCGGGGGGCCAGGAGGCGATCGCCCGCTCGCGGATGCTCAGGGAGGGATTGGGCACCATGATGGCCTCAGTCACCTCGTACACATGGCCCAGGCCGTGGCAGGTCGGGCACGCTCCCTGCGGCGTGTTGGGCGAAAAATCCTCGGCGTACAACATGGGCTGGTTGGCTGGGTAGGCGCCGGCGCGCGAATACATCATCCGCACCAGGCTGGACAAGGTGGTCACACTGCCCACAGAGGAACGCGCGTTGCTGGAGCCCCGCTGCTGTTGCAGCGCCACCGCCGGCGGCAGGCCGTCGATCGCATCGACGTCCGGCACGCCGGCCTGGTCGATCAGTCGCCGGGCATAGGGGGCCACCGACTCGAAGTAGCGCCGCTGGGCCTCCGCATAGATGGTGCCAAAGGCCAGCGAGGACTTCCCGGAGCCGGAGACACCCGAGAACACCACCAGCGCGTTACGCGGGATGGAGACGTCCACCTCCTTGAGGTTGTTCTCGCGCGCTCCACGCACCTGCACGAGGCCGCTGGCCGCAGCGGTACAAGAGGATTCACCGAAAGAATTGTTTGGCATGTTCTTATCCTGTAGTTCGTCCCGCTCAGGACGGGACTTCCTGAGTTCGGGTGCCGCGGCGGCTGGCTTCGAGCGCTGCGGTGAGAGTGCGGGCGTCGTAGCTGCCGCGCAGGCGGCGACCCTCGACGAAGAACGTCGGCGTGACATGCGCACCGCTGGCGACCGCACTGGCGAGGTCGCGCTCGACACGCTCTATCACCGCAGGACTGTCGAGATCCGCGATGAACCGATCGACGTCGAGCTCAAGCTCTACGGCGTAGCCGATCAGATCCTCGCGCTCCAGCGCGTGCTGACGGGTGAACACGAAGTCCAGCCACGGCCAGAACATCCCCTGATTCGATGCCGCCTCGGACGCACGCGCGGCGATCGGCCCATGCGGGTGGTGCGGCAACTGGCGCACCACATATCGCAGGTCGTCCCCGAAGTGGGCGCGCAGATCCTCCCAAGAACCGGTAGCGTGCGCACAGTACGCGCACTCGAAGTCCACGTACTCCACCAGCGTGAGCTGCGCGTCCTCTGGCCCGCGGATGTGATCGACCTCGGGATCGACCGGCGGCTCAAGCACCATCGGCAGATCGGCGGTCTCCTCACCCCACCTGCGAGAGGCAACCTTGAAGATGAGCCACCCGAGCAACGTGGCGAGCATCATCGACACGAGCACGCCGACCGTCGCCTGGCGGCCCAGGTCGGAGGTCGTGCCGAACGCGAGCCCGATGATGAGCAGCGACATGGTGAACCCGATCCCGGACAGTGCCGCACCACCGAACACGCTCCCCATTCCGACTCCCGCCGGCAGGCGCCCCAGGCCGAGGCGGACCGCGGCGAGAGTGATGAGCCCGATGCCCAGGAGCTTGCCGAGCACGAGCCCCGCGATGACGCCCCAGGTCACGGGCGAGCCGAAGGCCTCAGCTAGCAGCCCACCACGCAGGTCCACCCCGGCGTTCGCCAAGGCGAACACCGGCACGATCAACAGCGCTGTCGGCAGCCGCAGGAACTCGTGCAGCCGCTCGTTCACCGAGATACCCTGGGACAGCCCGCAGTCCACTGCGCGAGCCGATGCGGCACTCGGAGACTGCCAGAAGTCACGGAACAACTGTCTTGCCGCGACGACCTTGTGACGTTGCGTAGCGTAGGCGGGGATCAGCAGCCCCGCGGCCATCCCGGAGAGGGAGGCATGGATGCCCGCATACCACTCAGCGGCAGCAGGCACAGCCCATGGGATGGCGCAGTCGTTTATAGCCAGCACTGCGTTCTTCGGGACGGATGACGGCGCGCTTGGCGCCGTCCATCATGGCCAGCGCGGGCGCAGACACCGCGCGAGAAGCATCGGTGCCGCAGCCGGGGCAAGCCAGCGGCGCATCACGCTGAGCGACCGTGCGAAGGCGCTCAAAGCGGCCGCACCGGCTGCAGTCATAGTCATAGGTTGGCACGGCGCTCAGTTGCCAGGATGCAGGATGACCTTGGTCCAGCCCTTCTCGCGCTTGTCGAAACGCTCATAGGCTTCCGGGGCCTTGTCCAGGTCCAGTTCGTGCGACACGATGAAGGAAGGATTGGCTCGCTCGTTGTGGATGAGGTTGCACAGTTCCCTGTTGTAGTGCTTCACGTTGCACTGGCCGGTCCGCACGGTTTGTCCCTTGAACCAGAGCTTGCCGAAGTCAAGGGCAAGCTTGCCCTTCTTCTGCAGCGGGTCCTCGGACTGCGGGTCTTCCGGCACGAAGACGCCCACCACGCCAATGCCGCCCGTGGCCTTCACTGAACCGATGAGGCTGTTCATCGTCATGTCGGGCTGTTCGTCTCCCTCTGCATCGTGGGCCTGGTAGCCGACGCATTCGCAGCCCCGGTCCACGCCCAGGTCCCTTGTTTCCTTCATCAGGAAATCGACCGGCGACACCTTAGAATCATCAATCGTGATAGCCCCTATGCTCTCGGCCAGTTTCAGCCTGTCGGGATGGCGGTCCACGATGTACACCTTGGCCGCTCCCTGGATGAGTGCGGAGTGCGCCGCCATCAGCCCGACAGGTCCGGCACCATAGATGACGATGCTTTCACCGGGCATGAGCCCAGCCAGTCGGGTGGCGTGCCAACCGGTGGGGAAGATGTCCGAGAGCATCACATAGTCCTTCTGGCGGGACTTGGCATCGGGCGGCAGCACCAGGCAATTGAAGTCACCGTAAGGCACCCGCAGGTACTCGGCTTGGCCTCCGCTGTAGGGCCCCATGTCGGCGAAGCCGTAGGCAGCCCCGGCAGACCCAGGATTGCAGGTGAGGCAATAGCCTGTGAGCCCCTTCTCGCAGTTCGTGCAGAAGCCGCATCCGATGTTGAAGGGCAGTACCACCCAGTCGCCCTTCTTGACGCGGTCTACAGCAGCCCCGACTTCCACTACCTGACCCATGTTCTCGTGGCCGAGGATGCGGCCGGTCTCCATGTCCGTACGTCCCTCGTACATATGGAGGTCCGAGCCGCAGATGTTGGTTGTCGTAATCTTCACCAGCACATCGGTCGGCTTTTCGATTTGGGCGTCCGGCATCTCCTTGACGGTGACTTGGCGGGGGCCTTCGTAGACTAGAGCTTTCATGCGAATCCTCAGGTGGTGGTTAAGGTGGATGGGAGCTGTCCACTTTAATGGTCATGGTTGGCCGCAACATGGGGCTGCACGCTTATCGCTCGTAGGACTGCGCCTACAAAGGAATCGGAAGGTGCTCAGGCACTGTGGCCAAGCGGCGCCGTGAGTGCCGGCATTGCCGGACGAGCATCACCAAGGAGGGCGAATTTAAGCTCGCGGCAGCGGAGTAACTGCCCTACGCCAACAATGGCGCTCCACGGTGGCGGCTGACAGTTATCGATCCCCGAACCGACGCGGCCCTCGTGTTCATGACAGCATCGGGAGCCCAATCCGCATACTCGCAGCGCATCGGGCGCGGTTGCATCGGCAACTACTTTCGCATCTCCTACCGCTCAACGCCAAGCGGGAAGTTGGTGGCAACTGCCTGGCGGCCTTGCCCTGCCACCTTCAAGGACTGGCTGGCCGACAACCTCAGCCTTGAAAACCTGAACGTGCTGCGTGAGCATGGTGCCAACGCTGGGGTGCCAGGGCTCATTCACTATGTCGAGACCCTTCCGCTCTACGAGCGCTATCGCAGCCTCGACCTTGGCGATGTTGTGTTGTCGCAGCGGTTGTTGGGTAGGCCGCCTGCGTCCGGCGCCAACGATATCGAGCAACTGGAACATACATTGGTGTGGATGGTGGCCGAGTACTACGCGCACGACCCAGCCTTGACACGAAAAATCATCGAGCGAGGTGTCAACGCATGACGCGCTTCGCACCAGACTTGTCCAGCGCCCGCTGTCCATCCTCGCGCAAACGTTGCCGGTCCGGCACCATAACGGCATCGTTCGCAAGATGATTCAATGCCGAGGCTAGCCAAATCAGGGAGCCCAAGATAAGCGCGCGGTCATATGCCGCCGATTGAGCGGCAATTCCTCGGCGCGATGGGATCGAAACGTCGTCGTTTGCATGCTGGTTGTCAACGGCGTCGCTACGCGGCATTGTCATTGCCAGTCCTGCCTTCTTCACGAGCGCGCCCAGCACAATCTTCTCGTGCGCGTCGATACGCCGGCCCAGTTGCTGCGCCTGATGGCGCGCGACCCTCTCCAAGTGCTCTGCGCGGGCCTGTAACTGTGAGGCCTGCTGTCGCAGCGCGCTCTCTCGCATACGCAGCCGCATGAGGCTGGCTGGCTTGGTGCCGTCGGAATGGACGGTGTCATGTTCGGTGTGAACGGTCATTTGTTGTCTACCTTTTCGTTAGACCCCCGGAATTGATTGCAGAGGCTCCATCAATCTGGCACCTTGGGTAGCAGGCAGTCAAGCAATACCAGGGAGGCAAGCCCCCCAAGCGCACGTATACAAACTTTCGTTTGTGTGCGCCTGGCAGGGGCCTCGAACAGCCAGGGCACATCCCTCACGGGAGTGCCATCGCACCACCTCTCCCTCATTGCCTCGTGCCGGCAAGAGGGAGACGTGGATGGCGATTTTTCATTTTTCAGCACAGCTGATATCGAGGAGCGACGGCGCCAACGCCGTGCAAGCGGCTGCGTACCGCGCAGGCCTGCGCATGACCTGTGCCCGCACTGGTCAGGTCTTCAATTACACCCGCAAGAAGGAGGTGTCGCACCGCGCCATCCTCGCGCCAGAAGGCGCTGCCCCCTGGGCCCTCTGTCGCGAGACGCTCTGGGCGCAAGCGGAGCAGCAGAAGCGAAAAAATGCGCAACTCGCACGTGAGATCGAGGTCGCCTTACCCATCGAACTCACGCACGCACAGCAGGTTGCGCTCATTCACAGTTATGTGCAGGCGCAGTTCATCAGCCTCGGGATGGTGGGTGATATCAACATCCATTCGAAGCCGGGGAACCCACACGCGCACGTGCAACTCACGCTCAGTGACATCGAAGCCGATGGCTTCGGTGCCAAACGCCGCGACTGGAATCACCCCTCGCTGGTGGCGCGCTGGCGCGAAGCCTGGGCCAAGGCTTGCAACACCGCTTTGGAAGAAGCCGGCCACGCAGCGCGCATTGACCACCGAAGCAACAAGGAGCGTGGCATTGACCTGCCAGCCACGGTGCACGAGGGCCGAAGAACGCACGCGAATGCTGAGGCGTGGGATGCCCGCGCCGAGTTCAACGCGTGGGTGCGCACCCAAGTAGCGCTTGCCAAGGTGCAAGCCGAAGTAAAGGCCGTGCAGTCGCAGATCGTGGACTTGACCAGCACCATCGAGCAGGCGCTGGCGGAGCGAAGCGCGCGGCGGCCATCGAGCGACGTACCGATTGCTCCTGCGCCGCCTGCTGCCGCGCACGCCGAAGCCGTGCCCCCAACCACTAACCGCATCTGGACACCCGCAGGCGCTGCGCCTGCGCGGGACTTCTCTATCGCTGGGCTGCTCGTACGACGCGGCCATTTCGCTGGCCCGGCCAGCCCCATTCGCCCAGCGCACCCATCAACCCCGCAGCCCGAGGTCTCGCATGTCTCGGGCGGCATTCTTCAAGGAGACAAACCATGCTGATACCCGTTCTGTTGCGACTCATCGCAACCATCTTCGCCACCCGGCCACCTGGCATCGAGCCAGGCCAGTGGAGCCCGCACGCACGCAGTGCTGTGCAGCTGCTGGAATTCAGGCAGCTGCGCCCGGCAGCCGTCGCCCAGGCCGGACGCCGATTTGCGCGTCCGCCGCAACCAAGGCGCCAAAGTGCGCCCATTTCCGAATCGTTCACCGCTGGCGCGGAAGGAGAGTGGACATGCAAACCATGAGCGCTTTCCCCGCACCTGATGCAGCCGCGCCCGTCGTGGTGCCAGCCTCGGCGCCCGCGTGGGCATCTGCCCATCACTTCCACCGCATTCCTGACCCCAGCAGCTTCGCTTGGCTGAATGCGCAGTCCCCCAGAGCGGTGGCCGCAGCACCGCAGGTATCCCCGTGCTTTGGCATGGATGTGGTGTATCTGCCGCTGGACGTGCTGCGCTGGTTTCCCAACGAGCTGGTGCTGGCAGTCCCGTTTCTGTCCGCCCCACCGGTTGAGTTCTTCTTCGCATGCAATGAAGGCGGCAAGCGATGGTGGTGCTTCGTGGTGTTAAGCAAGGACCGTGTCCCAACGGCTCTCGTGTTCGATGTCTCGCCATCCGTGATGCTGATCGCCGGCCTCGGTTTGCGGGAGACCGATGTCGATATGCACAGCGGCGCAGTCTCGCGCGGCAGGGACTTTGATTACCGGGCCAATGCAGCAGTGCTCTGCCCCATGGACACCACACCCATCCGAGTGGAATGGCTGAGCCCGGACACGCAGGAGTACTTTTGCATCCACGAAGGCAGTTGCCAGGGCAGTACGCCAAGCGTACCCACCCTGGCCGATGTGCTGGGGCCAAGGAAGCTGCCGCTCTCGATATCGCCCGTCGAGGTATCGATTGGCACGCCCACTTTGGGTTTGCGCATGAGGGTCAATGACGACGAGCCGTTGGCGCGCTATCTTGATTCGTTGGCCGGTGGCGCGGGAGGTGTGGCATGAGCAACCCTATGCATTCGATTTCCTTGACGCCCGAGCTGGCATGCGCACTCATTGCCGAAATGCAAGCCGTGCTCGATGGAGAGGCAAGCTACTTCCATGCGGAGGTGTGGACCGACAGCGGGCAGCGCGTGGCGCTGCACCTGTCCGGCCAAGCCGACCCGCCAGACCTGGGAGGACCGCTTCATGTCTGATGCAAAGAAGCCCGCCAAGAGGGACCTCTACCAAGAGGTTACCGACAAACTCATCGCCGCCATCGAAGCCGGCACAGCACCATGGCAGCGGCCTTGGCAGCAGGTCGCCTCCGCAGGCCTGCCCATGAATGGCGCCACCTCACGAGAGTACAACGGCGTCAATGCCCTGTTGCTGATGATGCTGGCCCAGGCCGAGGGATACAGCGACAACCGCTGGTACACCTTCAAACAGGCGAGCGACATGGGCGCCAAGGTCAAGAAGGGCAGCAAGTCCACGCCGGTGTATTTTTTCAAAATGCTCAACGCGCGCGGCGCGGAGGTGGATGGCGAATCTGCTGGCGGCGCAGAGCAGGGCGGAAAGGAGCGTCGGCAAATCCCGTTCCTCACCGAGTACCGGGTTTTTCATGCAACGCAGATCGAGGGCATTGAGCCGTTCGTGCAACCCGAGCGGCAGTGGACCCCAATAGAGGCCGTGCAGGAGATGGTGGACCGCTTGAAGCCGGACATTCGGTATGGAGGGGACCGGGCGTTCTACGCATTGGGGGAGGGCAGGGATTTCATCCAGATGCCACCAGAGGGAGCGTTCCCAAGCGCAGAAGCCTTCGCGGGCACCTTGGCTCATGAGCTGGGGCACTGGACGGGGGCGGAGCATCGGCTTGGCCGCAAGTTCGGAGCATGGGGCACAGATGCCTACGCCGCCGAAGAATTGCGAGCGGAAATTTGTAGCGCGTGCCTAAACGCAAAATGGGGTATTGCGACGTCGATGGACAACCATGCGGCCTATGTCGCTGCGTGGGTCAAAAAGCTCCGTGACGACAAGTTCGAGATTTTTCGGGCGGCGAAAGATGCCAGGCGCATGGTGGACTACCTCACCGGCAGTCTTGTGCTGGACCCCAAGCCAGATGAAGCCATCGCGCAGGAAAGCTCGCCAGCACTGTCTCCGATGTTGGCACACACGCAGGAGGTAGAACCCGGTGCGGATGCGGCAGCGATAGCTGCCGTGCTGGCCAAAGCGCGCAAGTCCATCGCGCAGGTCCAACGAGCGCGGCGCAGTGGTTTGGCTCCGACGGTTCATGGACTCCAAGAGACGGGGGCTGCGATACCGACGAATGGCAGTTTGTCCATGTGGTGAGGGCGATGCAGCAGCGGTTGCATCGCGCGGCACCCCACTTGCGCTTTGTGAGGTGCGTTTGCTACTTTGGTTTTCTAAACCAAAGGAACCACAATGACATCATCATCACAACAATCCATCTCTATTGAGATCAGGCCCGCAGACAGGCGCTGTGGATACTGGGCCAAGCGCATTGACGCAGGCACCGCGTTGAGTCTGCCCGACAGCATTTCTGGCGCGAGAGACATCCCAGGGCCCTTTTTGCGTGTGGGGGGCGAGGATGAGTTGGCCGTAGGAGACTTCATCATCGAAGGAGAACAAGTCCACCATCGCCATCAACGCGGATGGACCTATCGCATTGGCTACATGGGCATCGATGGCGCGTTACACCGGGTCGCCCCAAACAAGGAGCACAAGCAGGCCATGAAAGCCGACGGGATGGCGCTCGACCTTCTCAAAGGTTCGGGGGACCTGGCTGCGTGCGTACGACTCATCACAGGCCTGCGGATGGGTCTGCACGCGGGCGTGGTTCCCATTGAGACGGAAGCTGCGCCCGTTACGATGCAGCAGTTTGCGGAGGTGGCCGCCTTGAAGGATGTTTGGTTTGAGCCAAGTTCCCCTGACTTGCATCCAACGGCGCAGCAAATCTACGACCAAGCGGCAATGCGTGCGCGCATGCTCGCGGCTCAGGGTGGAATGGAAGACCTGCCTAACTTGGATGCGCTGCTCTGCGACTGACTCGCTGCATTTTTCTCGCACTGCGGCAGAACAAGGTTGAGCCGGAATTGCACCGTTTACTGGGTTAACGCGACAATTGCCCGGTTAGGAAACGCTCTCGCGTTCCCGCATCACCGAGACAAATATGCTTCGCGTAATCACCGCAAATTTGAATGGAATTCGATCAGCTGCTTCCAAGGGCTTTTTTGAGTGGGCAGTTCAACAGGATGCCGCCGTCATCGGTGTCCAGGAAGTCAAGGCCCAAGACGAACAGGTGAAGGGTATCCACTGCCACATCGGCAAGATGGCCGGGCAGTTCCACTACGCCCAAAAGCGCGGCTATTCAGGCGTGGGCATCTACATGCACGAAGAGCCGTCCGATGTGATCGTCGGCTTGGGCGACACTGAGTTCGACAACGAAGGACGGTGGGTTGAAGCACGCTTCGACAAGCCCGGCCGCAAACTCAGCATCGTTAGTTGCTACTTCCCCAGCGGCTCATCTGGCGAAGAGCGGCAACAAGCCAAGTTTCGGTTCCTCGCCTTGCTCTATCCAAAGCTGTTGTCCATGCACGAGGACCGGGAGTTCATCCTGATGGGGGATGTAAACATCGCCCACCAAAATGCCGACCTGAAAAACTGGCGTAGCAACCAGAAGAACAGCGGCTTTCTACCCGAGGAGCGCGCGTGGATGACCAAGGTTCTGAATGAAGGCGGACTGGTGGACGTGTATCGTCGCCTGCATCCTGACACGACAGAGACTTGCTACACATGGTGGAGCAACCGGGGGCAGGCTTACGCCAACAATGTTGGGTGGAGACTGGACTATCAGATAGCGACCCCAGGCTTGGCGGAGCTGGCTCGGTCCGCCAGCATCTACAAAGGCCAGAAGTTCAGCGACCATGCTCCGCTTGTCATTGACTACGACATGACGCTTTAAGCCCACTCGCACCCTTCCCAGGTCCCAGGTCGGATTCAGTGCGCAGCGCTCTTGGAGAAGAGGTTGAGAACAATGGACGCCAGCGACGATCAGGCCAATGCCGGCAATCGCCGCGAGGTCGAGTTTTTGACCACGAAGCAGCCAAGCAATGAGGGAGATGAGCACGAGGCCGCATCCTGACCAAATCGCGTAGGCGATGCCGGTCGGAATCTCTTTCAAGATCTGCGAGAGCAGGTAGAAGCACACACCATGGCGGCCACGCTAGGCCAAAAGCCGCGTGAAGCCTCCGATGTTTTCATATGGTCGTTCCCACCACTTTCAAACCGACGGCACCGCCGAGAAATACGTACGAGTTCATTTCAGTTTCCTTCCGGTAGTTGAAGTAGCTCCGCCCCCAGGGCTTCACGCTCCGCTTCCGATAGCTGGTAGGTACCCAGCATGTCCGACAGCCAAAGGCCATCTGCCGCAAGACGTGCTACTAGCTTTCCATTGACACCAGCATCGTCGTCCTTTCTGTGGGCTTGCACCCAGGTGTTCCAGCGCTCTGTAAGAGCGCGGTCAATCACGCTTGCAACGAGGAGAGCGCGCTAGCGGCGCGCCGACTCATCATCTGCGCGAGCCTTCACAGTTGCTTACCACGTGGATAGTGGGTTTTTTGCCGCACTATCTAATCCAGCCGCCAGCCCACGTTGTTGGCGTAGGCCTGGCCACGGTTGCTCCACCACGTGTAGGCGGTGTCGGTGGTGGTTGGTTGTAACTGACGGTAAACGTCGATCAAGCCACCGCCTTCATCAGTTTTGTGCAACAACTTTGTCATCCAAGCCCGCTCTTCGGGCAGGAAACCGCTGTTCTTCTGGTTGCTGCGCCAGTTCTTGAGGTCGATCTGCTGGTGGGCGATATTGATGTCGCCGCACAGGATGAACTCGCGCTCGGCCTTGAGCTTCATGAGGTGGGGATGGAACTCGGCGAGGAAGCGGTACTTGGCCAACTGGCGTTCTTCGCCCGAGGAGCCGCTCGGGAAGTAGGCGCTGATGATGGACAGCTTGCGCGCGGGGGTGTCAAAGCGCAGTTCGAGGTAGCGGCCTTCGGCGTCGAATTCGGTCGAGCCATAGCCCACGATGACGTCGCTGGGCAGATGGCGGGTGTAGATGCCCACGCCCGAGTAGCCCTTCTTCTGCGCGTAGTGGAAGTGCCCGTCCATCTCAGCCAGGCGCTCGAAGCGGGTGGCGATGTCCGCGGCCTGGGCCTTGACTTCCTGCACGCAAATACAATCCGGCCGTGTGGCAGCCATCCAGCTTTCCACGCCCTTGGTGGTGGCCGAACGGATGCCATTGAGGTTGAGGCTGGTCAAATTGAACAAGGAATTTCCCATGGTAGATGTTGTTGCGCAGGGCTCCGGGCTGGACCCGTTGGCGCAGGATTTTGTACGGTTTGCCGTGGAGTCGGGCGTGCTGCGCTTCGGGGAGTTCAAGACCAAGGCCGGCCGCATGAGCCCGTACTTCTTCAATGCCGGCCTGTTCGACGATGGCAGCAAGATGGGTCGCCTGGCCGAATTCTATGCAAAAGCCCTGATCGCCAGCGGTATCGAATTCGACATGGTGTTCGGCCCCGCGTACAAGGGCATTCCACTGGCCGCGACGGTGGCGGTGGAACTGGCGCGCCATGGCCGCAACGTGCCGTTTGCCTACAACCGCAAGGAAGCCAAGGACCACGGCGAGGGCGGAACCCTGGTGGGCGCGCCGCTCAAGGGCCGCGTGCTGATCGTGGACGACGTGATGTCGGCCGGTACGGCTGCACGCGAGTCGATCGCGCTCATCCAGGCGGCGGGCGCCATTCCCCATGCGATGGCCATTGCGCTGGACCGGCAGGAGAAAGCGACTGAAAATGGACTGGACGTGGAGCACAGCGCAGTGCAGTATGTGCGCCACCAGCTCGGAATGAAGGTTTGTACTATCGCCAAGCTGGCAGACTTATTGCTGTACCTATCGCAAACAGGGGGGGCGGAGATGCGCGCCCATCATGAGCGGGTCTCGGCATACCGCGAGCGGTACGGGGTCAACGAAGGATAATTTAGTTGTTGCACAAGACGGCGTGGCGCATAGGCGGGGTGGCATTGGCAAGCCTGGCTGCGGTGTCTGCGTGGGCGCAGACGGGGCCCGTGGGCAGCATTTATACCTGCGTGGACCGCAATGGCCGCAAGCTCACGGCAGACCGGCCGATCCCAGAATGCGTGGACCGCGAGCAGCGTGAGCTGGGCCCTTCGGGCACCGTGCGGCGCCAGATCGGGCCCACGCTGACCGAGCAGGAGCGTGCCGCCCTCGAAGTGCGCCAGCGCAAGGAAGCCGAGGAACGTTCGCGTGCCCTGGAAGAGCGCCGCCGCGAGCGCGCCTTGACAGCCAGGTACCCTGACAAGGCGACCCACGATGTGGAGCGCAAGGCGGCGATCCAGATGGTGGAGGAAGTCGCCGCCACGGCGGAAAAGCGCATCGTCGAGCTGCGCCAGCAGCGCAAGGCCATGGACGCAGAGATGGAGTTCTACAAGAAGGACCCCAACAAGGCCCCGATGACACTGCGCCGCAAGATCGCCGAGGCCGACGACAGCATTGCCGAACAGCAGCGCTTCATCAACGGTCAGGATGAAGAAAAGCGCCGCGTGCACCAGCGCTTCGACGTGGAGCTTGCGCAGTTGCGCAAGCTGTGGGACGAGCAGCGGGGTGTGGCGGCGCCCGCTGCTGCGGCGACGGGCGGCGTGGCCCCGGCCTCTGCTGGCGGCAGCCGCTGACCAAGCAGGCCCGATCAGGCGCCTGCACCTTTTTCACTTCACAGGCGCCTTCCACCGGGAACGCGCCCATCCACCTGCCAGGATCAGCCCGCGAGCTTGGCGCGCAGCAGGTCGTTGACCTGCTGCGGGGTGGCCTTGCCCTTGCTGGCCTTCATGATCTGGCCCACCAGTGCGTTGAAGGCCTTGTCCTTGCCGGCGCGGAACTGGGCCACGTTGTCGGCGTTGGCAGCGATCACCTCGTCGATGATGCCCTCCAGGGCGCCCGTGTCGTTCATCTGCTTGAGGCCCTTGGCCTCGATGATGGCGTCCACGTCGGCCGATTCCCCGGTCCACAGCACCTCGAACACCTGCTTGGCGGCGTTGTTGGACACCGTGCCATCGGCGATGCGGCCGATCAGCGTACCCAGCTGGACAGCCGTTACGGGGGAGGCCTCGATCGCCATGTCATTGGCATTCAGGCGGCGCGAGACTTCGCCCATGATCCAGTTGCTGGCCAGCTTGGGCTGCTTGCTGGCCTGGGCCGCGGCCTCGAAGTAGGCGGCCATGGCCTTGCTCTGGGTCAGCGTGGTGGCGTCGTACTCGGGCAGACCGTAGTCGGCCACGAAGCGCGCGGCCATGGCGCGCGGCAGCTCGGTCATGAGGGCGCGCTGC
>NZ_JBKDTZ010000324.1:0-40375 GCF_046339755.1 Acidovorax sp.
CCACCAGGGTGGTGCCCGCGCCGGAGAAGGCCTTGCCGTCCGCCAGTGCACTGTCGATGGCCAGGGTCGAGCCCCCGGGCACGGCAATGCCGGCCAGCGGTCCGGCTACCGTGGCGGTGCCGGTGACGCCGCCGCTGCTGGTGAAGGTGAAGGTACCGCCCGCTTCGGCTACGCTGATCTGGGTGCCTGCGCCGGTGATCGATGCGATGTCGCCCACGCCCTTGGTCGCGGCGAAGGGCGGGGGCCCGCCGTCACCGCCACCCGATGCCGGCGGCTGGCTCAGCACCAGCTTGGCCGCCTCCACCGAGGCCGGGTCCTGGGTCACCTTGTCCAGCACCTTGGCCAGGGCTGCGAAGTCGGTTTCTGCACGGCCCAGGATCTGGGCGTGGTAATAGGCCACCTGCGCCTTGTTCTCCAGCAACCGGCGCGCTGGGGCGTACTGCGGCGGCAGCGCGGGTGATTCCAGGGCCAGCACGGCTGCAAGGATGATCTGCTGCGGCGACGTGCCCGCGTTGAAAAGGTCCGCTGCCAGGCGATGGAGCCCGGCATCGGACTGCAGGCCCATGCCGGCGAGGAAGTGGGTTGCGAAGGCCTCGCCGCTCATGCCGGCCGGGTACAGCGCCTTGAACTGCGGCAGGCCTGCCAGCGCCGAGGCCGTATCGGAAAGATTGCGGCCCAGGTCCTCGAAGCCCTTTTCCACCACGGGCAGGTAGGCACTGCCTGGGGCAATGCCCAGCATGCTGATGACGAGCTTGATGAGCAGCGCTTGCTCTTGTCTGGCGACGGCCATAGGTTCTCCGCAAATGAGGGGTGGCATGCACCGCGCACCTGCGGAACAACGCGGCGATCATAGGGGCGGCACTGTGCATTGCGCAGCCAGAAAGGCCATATGACGCCATCTTTCGTGCGGAATGAGACACTGCGCCGCTACTGAAAATGCACGTTCACTCCCCAAACCAGCCCACGGGATGGCTGCTGGGAAAACGGCGTGTGCCCAGCGCCTGCCGAGCACCCCCTGCGCACAGGCTGGAACTTGCCGCCTGTGCGTGTTGCTGGAGATGGTTGGGCACTCATTCGCGGCATGCAAGGCGCCGGCCGGCAGCGCATGCATGCTGCCGACCTATTTCACAGCGAGGCCTGTCCCTGCAGGGCCGCTTGGGCGCTGCGCCCTGGCGAGGTTGGCCACCAGCTCCGCCCGCGTCTGGCGCTCCTGCTTCCACGCCGGCTGGCCTGGCGCGATGCGCCACGATGCGCTGAGCGGGCTGTTGTCCACGTTGTCGAAGCCGAATTGGTCGTACAGCCGCTGCACCCACTGCACTGCATCGGGGTGGTCGCTCGACACCGCCAGCGCCAGGCGGCCGGATGTGCCCGCAGGCTGACCCCAGATGCCGAGGGTGGTCATCGGCCCGCCACCAGCGCTTCGCTGGCGTCCCACAGCTGCCGGGCGCGCTCAGCGTCGAGCGCATACGAGCGCACGCTGTCGGCAAACGGGTTGGGCGTGTCGTTGACGGGGGCGACCGCGCAGTCCTCCAGGTAGCGCCCGCCGCTGGCGTCCTTGTCGGCCACCACGGCGGCCCACACCGTTGTGGCGGCGGCCTGTTCGATGGTCTTCAGTTCCCCCGGGGGCAGGCCCGCATCGGCTCGCGCCTTGCCCACGGTTTCCATCAGGCCCTGCAGCTCATCTTGTGAGAAATGGCGCGGCAGGTTGGTGAAGCTGTTGCCCGGCATCACCGAGGCGGCGCGCACGCCGCGCCCACGGTGGCGCCGGTCGAACTCCACTGCAAAGAGGGCATTGGCCGTCTTGGAGCGGCCGTAGGCCACGAACGGGTCGTAGGGCTGGCGCTCGAAGTTCGGGTCGCCGAGGTCCACGTCGGCCACCCGGTGCGCCTGGGACGACAGCACCACCACGCGCCCGCCATCGACGAGAAGCGGCTCGGTGCGGCGCAGCAGCTCGAAATGGCCGAGATGGTTGCTGGCGAACTGCAGCTCCAGGCCGTCGGCCGTGCGGCGGAACGGCGTGGCCATCACGCCGGCGTTGGCGATGAGGGCGTCGAATCTCGCACCGGCGCTCAGCAGCGCGTCGGCACCCGCGCGCACGCTGTGCAGGGATGCCAGGTCCAGTTCCACCCAGGTGAGGCGGTTGCCGCCTTGCAGGGTGCTGGCGGCGGCCTCGGCCCGGGCGATGCCGCGCACCGCGCCGACGACGCTGGCACCGTGGGCCAGCAGCGCCCGCGCCGTTTCCAGGCCGATGCCCGAGGCAGCGCCGGTGATGAGGAAGCGCCGGCCCGTGAGGTCGCGGCCTGCGAGCACGTCATCGGCAGTGGATTGGGCGCCGAACGTCCGGGCCAGGGAGGGGGTTGTGGTGGCTGTCATGTGCGCCCCCTTCAGATCGCCAGTCCGCCCGACACGTCGATCACGCTGCCCGTGATGTAGCCCCCGTTCGGCCCTGCCAGGTGGCAGACCAGCGCGGCTACCTCTTCGAGCGTGGCGATGCGGCGGATGGGGTGCAGGTCCATCAGCGCATCGGGCACGCCGTTGCCCAGTACCTCGGCCGCCATGTCGGTGGGCATGACGCCGGGTTGCACGGTGTTGACCGTGATGTTGCGACCGCCCAGGTCGCGCGCCACGCCCTTGGCATAGCCGGCAATGGCGGCCTTGGTGCCCGCATAGTCGGCCGCACCGGCGAAGGGCACATGCCCGCCGAGCAGCGAGCCGATGAAGACGATGCGCCCTCCGTCTGCCAGCACCGGTGCGGCGGCGCGCGTGGTCGCCACCGTGCCCATGACGTTGACCTGCCACTGGCGGTCCAGGTTCACCGTGTCCAGCGCGGGGTCGTCCACCGTCTTGCCCTGCACGGCAATCGCCGCGTTGTTCACCAGGATGTCGAGCTGGCCCAATTGGGCCAGCACCTTGGCGACCAGCGGCTTGGCGGCTGCCATGTCGGCCTGGTCGCTCTGGATGGCGATGGCCCGCACGCCCTTGGCCTGGAGTTGCGCGACCACCGCCTGCGCCTTGTCGGCCGATGCCACGTAACTGATCGCCACGTCGGCCCCCTGGTCTGCCAGCGCCAGTGCCGTGGCAGCCCCCAGCCCGCGCGAACCGCCCGTGACCAACGCGACCTTGCCTGTCAATGCCTTGCCCATGATGAAAACCTTTCTGTGGATGGATGGGTTCCTGCCCGTGTGGAAGGGCTGGCTGTATTCATAACAATCGTTACTATAACGAATGTTATGAAATTGGACAGCGGAGGTCAAGCGGTTTAATATCGATCGTTATGAAAAAACAGGAAGCGGTCAGCTGATGGGGCGCCACCGCGAATTCGATGTGGAGAAGGCGCTCGATGCGGCGCTGTGCGTCTTCTGGCGCAAGGGCTACGAGGGCGCGTCGTACACCGACCTGGTGGAGGCCACCGGTGTGGAGCGGCCGGCGCTGTACTCGGCTTTCGGCAACAAGGAGGCGCTGTTTCTGCGCGCGCTCGACCGCTACTACGAGCACTACCTGGACTACATCCCCGTGGCCCTGGAGCAGCCCACCGCGCGCGCCGTGGCCGAGTACGTGCTGCGCCACGCCGTGGACCTCAACACCCGCTACCCCGACCACACGGGCTGCCTGGGCATCAACGGCGTGCTGGCGGGGTCGGACGATGCTGAGCCTGTGCGGCGTGCGCTGATCAAGGCGCGCGCAGATGGCGAAACCCTGTTGCGCGAGCGCTTCGAGCAGGCGCAGCGCGACGGCGACCTGCCCGCCAGCGCCAACAGCGCCGCGCTGGCCGCTTATGTGTGCGCCGTGCTGCACGGCATGGCCGTGCAGGCCAAGGCGGGGTTCAGCCGTGAGGTGCTAGACGCCGTGGTGGACCAGGCGCTGGCCGGCTGGCCTGCGCAGCCCGGGGCGGTGGCGTAGGGCAGACTACCGCTGCTGCGCCGCCAGCCGCAATCCCAGCGCAATCAGGATCACGCCCGAGATGCGCGATTGCCAGGCCATGAAGCGCTGGTTGCGCACCAGCCGGTCGCGCATGCGGTAGAGCACGGACACCAGGGCCAGCTCGTACAGTGTGTCCATCACCGCCATGGTGGCGCCCAGGATCAGCATCTGCAGCACCACAGAGCCGCGCGCCGGGTCCACGAACTGGGGCAGGAAGGCCAGGAAGTGCAGCGCACCTTGGGGTTGAGCGTGCCCGCCAGGATGGCCTGCGTGAGCGGTGCCTTGGTGGCGCGTGGAGAAGGGAATGTGGCCGCACTCCCATGGCCTGCCCGCGTGCGCAGCGCCTGGATGCCCAGGTAGATGAGGTAGGCCGCCCCGCGTACTTCACCACCGCGAACGCCAGCGCCGAAGTGGCCAGCAGCGCCGACAGGCCAGTGCCGCGGCTGCAGCGTGCATGAGCGTGCCGATGTTCAGGCCCACGGCCGTGAGCTGGCGGCGACAAAGGCTGCGTAGGAGAGAGGATCGATGGGCAGCATGGTGGTGCGGATGAGTGCGTGCAGCAGTGGAACCCCAAGGGGCTTTGCAGGGCAGGGCACAGTCGCACCTGCGCGGGTGGATTGGGCATTGCGTCGCGCCACTGTCGGTAACGCAAGTTTGTTGCGTTTTTATTGTGAGGTTTGTATAAATCGATGGCGAACGGAGAAGAAAACCTGGGGAACGGGCGGGGCGGGATCCGCATCGTGCAGGTGGCACCGCACCAAGTGCCCGCATGGACCTCCGAGGACCGCAGCTTCGTCGTGGACAGCGAGCTGGTCCTGCAGCTCACGGAGGGCCGCCTTGGCTATGCGGTGGTCCCCGTGCCCCTCTATGTCAAGACCTATGCCGACGGGCCGCACGGCGCAGGGCCGGGAGACAGCGCATCTGACGGTGCGCTGGCCGGTGAGGCGGTGCACAGCTTCGTCGCCTACCTGGACGGCCAGCCCGCGGGTGGGATGGACCTGTCGCGCCACTGGAGCGGCCATGCCTCCATCGACGATGTGCTGGTTGCCCAGGCGTTCCGGCGCAAGGGGGTTGCCCGGGCGCTGGTGGTGCACGCCATCGCCTGGTCGCATGCGCGGCAGCTGGCGGGCGTGGTGCTGGAGACGCAGAACAACAATGTGGCGGCCTGCCGCCTGTACGCCGCCTGCGGGTTCGAGCTCAGGGGCTTCGACGCGGACCTGTACCGGGGCTTGGCGCCGGGCACACGCGAGGTGGCCTTGTTCTGGTACTGGCGCGCGCGGCGCTGATTGTGCGGCCATGGGCATGGGGCCAAGGTCATCGAGGGCGGCTATAGTGCCTGCGCGGCGCCGGGCTTGGCGACGGCGGGGCCTGTGCGTGCTCCAACGAACCACCGGCCAAGGCCCGCCGCGAAAGGAACACCCCCGATGCCCGGATCCCACCTCGACGCCCCGCTGTTCATCAAGGACATCTACGAAACCCAGGTCGATACCGCCATAACTCCGTTCTTCTTCAACGATGGTGGCATGCCGGTCTACCTGACAGAGCCGCCCGAGGGCCTCAAGCCGCTCGTGCCGGCTGCCACCGATCCAGCCCTGGCCGTAGGCAACGAGTACCTGGTGGCCGATGTGCTGGGCGTCAAGCCCACACCGCCCTATGGTGTCGAGACGCAACTGGGCTTTGCGGCCGAGGAGGTGGTGTTCGCACCCCTGTGGGCCACGCGCAGCATCGCGGCGGCGTTCGGCATTACGCTGGTGGAGCCCGGGCAGGCCGTCCAGATCGAGAGCCCGGTGACCGAGCTGCAGCAGGTGGAGTACGAATACGGTGCCTTCGCGGGCCACTGGTCGCCCTACCAGGGCACGGGCAACGCCTTGCTCAGCGTGGTCTGCACCGACCTGGAGCACCATGACTTTCCGCACGTGTTCGCCTCCACCGACCCGACCAAGCCGCTGGTGATCTCGGTGGGCCGCTACTGGCCGGCGCTGGGCAAGATCCGGCTGGCCGACCTGTGGGTGCCGCGCGGCAGTGCGCTCTATGTGCCGCCCAAGCCGGCCAGCAGCGACCCGGCGGCTGTGATCGACCTGCACAACAACCGCAACTCGGCCCGTGCCTGCTGGGGCGACATCCACCAGAACAGCATCACCACGCACACGCTGCTGCGGACGCAGGGGGGATTCTTCTACTGGTACTGGAACGCGGTTGCCACAGTACACAGCCAGCCAGTGGCCGTCCGCTGACACTCGGATACGCATCATCCAGCAGAAAAGCCGAAGAGAGAACGCAGATGGACATGTCCGACGTGAAGGGGCTCGGCGGCGACGACAGCGACGGCGTGGTCTACAAGACCCTGCTGGAATCGACCCGCGCCATCCCCTGGAAGATCGACTGAGCGACGATGAAGTTCGCCTATATCGGGCCGCAGATCGAGCCCTGGAGAACCCGCGCGACCTGGTGGCCCGCTTTGGCGGCGAGGAGTTCATCATCCTGCTGCCCTGCGCCGATGCGAACGCTGCTCTCAAGGTGGCCGAGCGCTGCCAGCGCCTGATCCAGAAGCAGGCCATCGCCCACGCCCAGTCGCCGCACGACCAGTGCGTGACGCTGAGCATCGGCGCGGGCACGGCCACACCGGCCGACTATGCCACCCCGTCGGAGTTCATCGAGGCGGTGGACCGGCAGCTGTATGCGGCCAAGAAGAATGGGCGCAACCGCATCGAAGTGGTGTGAGTGCGCAGCCTGGCTGCTGAACCAGGCCCCTGGCGCTTACTTCAGATCACCTGCACACGGCAGGTGCAAGCCCTCGGCCGTGGTGATCGACCGCGCCGCACGCACGGCGCGCGCCGTGGCAATCGCAGTCGCCTCGGCCGCCATGGTCGACAGCACCATCATCCCCGGGTTCTTGCCCGAGACGCCCGTGCCCAGCGTGAACAAGGTGTCGCCATCGGACATGGTGTGCACCGGGTTGATGCTGCGGGCCAGGCCATCGTGCGCGGCCACGGCCAGGCGGTGAGCCTGGGCCTTGGTGATGGTGGCATCGGTCGCGATCACGCCGATGGTGGTGTTGGTGCCGGCCAGCAGGGGTTTGGGAAGCTCGCCGCGCAGCAGGGCGCGGCGTGTGTCGCGCAGTTGTTTGCCATCGTCGGTGCGGGCGCCGGCGATGATCTGGGCGGTGTCGGGGTCGACTACGTCACCCAAGGCATTGCAGGCGATGAGCGCGCCCACGGTGACGCCATCCACGGTGACCGATGCCGTGCCGATGCCGCCCTTCATCGCATTCTGGATGCCGAAGATCTTGCCCACGGCCGCCCCCGTGCCCGCGCCCACATTGCCCTCGGCCGGGTCGGCGCGCGAGGCGGCCTCGCACGCGGCGTAGCCGGCCGCCGCATCGGGGCGTATGCGCATGTCGCCCACCAGCAGGTCGAACAACACGGCGCTGGGCACCAGCGGCAGGCGGCCCACCACCACGTCGAAGCCGATGCCGCGCTCTTCAAGCCAGCGCACCGCGCCGCTGGCCGCGTCCAGCCCCCACGAGCTGCCGCCCGCCAGCATGATGCCGTGCACTTTTTCCACCAGGTTGGAGGGGTCGAGCAGGTCCGTCTCGCGCGTGCCCGGGGCCGCGCCGCGCACATCCACGCCACCGACTGCGCCGTCGCGCGCCAGGATCACGGTACAACCCGTGGGCCGGCGCGTGTCGGTGAAATGGCCCACCTCGATGCCGGGCACGCGGGTGATGCTGCCGGCGTCGTGGTGGCTAGCGTGGAGGCTGGAAGAGGGGGGGGTAGTTGTCTTTGGGGTCGTCATGCCCTGTGATTATGGGCGGTGCAAAACCGCAGTCGGCCGGTCCGGCAGATCGACTTGTTTCGGCCCCGATGTAACGGTGCGTCTAAGGGCGGTTGAACGTGACGGGTATCACCTCTCTTGCGAAGACGGAGCAGCACAATGGGGCGATAAAACAAGAGAGGAAGGATCACCATGACGACACCCCACTGGCGTCGGGCTTTGGCCTGTCTGCTGCCTGCCCTGCTGGCGGGCCTGGGTTCATCGGGCGCCGTGCAGGCGCAGAGCATTGCCACGGGTTCGCGACATGGGCTGGCGCTGCAGCCCGATGGCAGCGTGCTGGCTTGGGGCGACAACCGGCAGGCGCAGCTGGGCTTTGGCAAGGTTGTGTATTCGGAGGTGGCGGGTGAGATCGCGCTGCCGTCCAGGGCCGTTGCCGTGCGGGCCAGCAGCGCTGGTGTGCTGGTCCTCGATGCCGATGGCAACGTGTGGAGCTGGGGCACCAACCGCAAAGGGCAGTTGGGCGATGGCACGCTTGCGGACCGGAGCACACCGAAGGTCATTTTTCGCGGCGCCACTGCCATCACCAATGGCGACGAATACCTGCCCTCGTTCCTGATCGACAAGGACGGGCAGCCTTGGTGGTGGGGCCCGTTGCCTTCCGGGGAGGACGCAGCGCTGCCACGTCGGGCTGCGCAGGTGCCAGCGCGGCTCACGCGGGTTGAGCAAGGCGGGAAGACCACGATTGCGCTGGATGAGCAAGGCAGGGTGTGGTCCTGGGGCGAGGGAGTGGCTTGCGCGGCCTCGCCCGAATTCACAGGCCCTGTCGCCATGGCGGACCTGACTCCCATCACGGACATTGCCATCGCCGCGAATCCGTCCAGCCGGGCAACTCCTTTGAACCAGTATCCGCAGTTTCCACGGTCGCTGGTGTACGGAATGGACCGTGACGGACGTGTCTGGAAATGGGGGACCGAGCCCGGCTTCCCCAGCCAGCAAAGTTTACCCCCGCCGCCGCAAACCTTTTGCCCGCCCGTGCAGACGCCGCAGAACCTCAGCGGCTTCTTTTACCGGCTGCGGACCCATCCGGATCTGGCGCGCTCCGGGGTGGTTATCCAGCGCACGATTCCAGCCGCATGGAGCACACTGGGGCTGACTGCGGGCGGGGACCTCTGGCAATGGAAAGACGTGATTGAAGGGGAAGCTCCCGGCGTGCGCCTGACTTTGCGACGCGTCGCCACCGATGTGATCGATGCGAGTGGCTATGCCAGCGAGGGGATCTACCTGCGCCCTGGTCTCTTGTACATCACGCGCGATGGCAAGCTCTACGGCATGGGCTCCAATACCAGCGGACACTTGGCCACACCTGCAAGCCAGATCAATGGCCTGTCCAGCCCGGGACGCGTGGCCTTGCCTGCGGGCGCCGCGAGCGTGCATGCGCAGCCTACAGGCAGCTATGCGCTGCTCAACGACGGAAGAATTTTTGCCTGGGGCCTGGGCGCTGCCGTGTTCGACCTGGCCAGGTACTTCGACATGGGGCACTATTCGCAGACGCCCACCCACTTCCCATTGCCTGCACCGGTCGTGAAGCTGGCCGTCGGGTTGGACCAATGGCTTGCGGTGGATGCATCGGGAAGCGTCTGGAGCTCCAACGGCTGGGGCAGTGAAATAAGGCCCGGCAATGCCTACCAGGCGGCCATGGTGAGCCGATCCACCGGCATGCCGCTGGCGAGGGATGCCGCAGTAGGCAGCTATGACTACGGTGCGATCCTCGGAGTCGACGGGTCCGTGTGGACCGTCGGCAGCGGTGCAGGCATTGCCCCGCCCCCACCCGGGATTGGCATGGCGGAGTTCTTTGCCTGGCAGGCGCTTCCTCGCAAGGTGCTGGGCCTGCCGCACTCCATCGTTCAGGTGGCCTCTATCGGAGATGTGAGCGTCAAGGCGTCGTATGCCCTGGACGCCTCGGGCGGAGTGTGGTTCTGGGGTGACCGCACTTTTTATGGAATCGCCGGCCAGGATGGCGCGGCCCTTCCATTCGTCGAGCGCACTGTCAACACCCCCATGCTGCTGCCCCTGGGGCAGAAGGCCACTGCCATCCGCACCCATGACCTGAGCTTCTGCGCGGTCCTGGAAGATGGCTCTGCGCAGTGCGACGGCAAATTCTTCAACGAGCATCTCGGCCAGCAGTTGCGGCTGCATGCGCCGATCAGGGAGCTGTCCATCGGCGCGGATGAGCAGACGCTGGGGTTGGCGCGCGGCAAACGCAGCGGCACGGTGCACCTGCGTCTGGCCGACGGCACAGTCTGGGCCTGGGGGCAGGGCCGTTACGGGCAATTGGGCTCGGGCACCTTTGCCAATGCCGCAGAGCCTGTGCCCGTACTCAACGAGGCCGGCACCGGCGACCTGGATCTGGACCCTGCCACGCCCAACGTGGCCACCGCCAGCCGCCCGCCATTCCGTGTGAAGACCCGCCTGGTGGGCAACCTGCGCACGCTGTCTTTCAGTGCGGACGTGTTCGGCGCTGCAGCGGGCGGTGGCGCGGGCAACGGCACCACCAACCTCTACGCCTTCGCCACCGCCGACCTCGACACCTGGGTGCAGCTGGACGGGCAGGGCCAATGGAGCCTGCTGCGCGCGCCGGTGCCTGCCGCCGCCAGCAACGTGCCGCTTGCCGGCGAAGGCCAGTCGGTGCCGCTGCCCATCCTGCCGCAGTTCGTGGGCACGGGGCTGGCGGGTGTGCGGGTTTTCGTGGGGCAGGGGCGCGATGCGCAGGAGATGCTGCAGGCGCAGCGCTTTCGCGAGGTACTGGAGCTCGCGCCCGAAGACTGAACACACAGCGCTCTCCAGGCACAACGGCCATCCCCTTGTCAGGACCACCGCATGCGACTCCGTGCTCTGCAACCCATCTCCTGCCTGCTGTTGGCGCTGGGCGCCACGGCTGCACCGGCTCAGACCATCGCCACCGGCGCACGCCATGCCCTGGCCGTTGCCGCCGATGGCAGCGTGCTCGCCTGCAAGCGCCCTCCGTTTCGCGTGAAGACGCGCATGGCAGGCAATCTGCGCACGCTTTCGTTCCATGCGGAAGTGTTCGGCAGCCCGGGCCCGGGCTCCGGCAGCGGAGCCACACACCTCTGCGCCTGTGCCACCGCTGGCGTCGGCTCCTGGATGCAGCTGGACGAGCAAGGCCAGTGGAGCCAGCTGGGATCGCCCGTGCCAGCTGCCATGTCCAATGTGCCGTTGGCCGGCGAAGCCCGGTCGGCGGCGCTGCCCATCCTGCCGCAGCTTTCGGGCGTGGGTCTGGCCGGCATGCGGATTTTTGTAGGCCAGGGGCGCGATGCGCAGGAGATGCTGGCCGCCCGGCGCTTTCGCGAGGTGCTGGAGCTGGCGCCCGAAGACTGATGGCCCATCAACCTACCGGCCGAGCAACCGACCAGCCGATTCACGCTACCGCCAAACACCTGTTCCGAGGCCTATTGCATGCACCATCCGCTTCTTCGATCCCTGGCCGGCCTGCTGGCACTGGCATTGGCCGCCACTGCCGCGCAGTCCCAATCCATCGTCACCGGCGCGCGCCATGGCCTGGCGCTGCAGGCCGATGGCACGGTGCTCGCCTGGGGCGACAACCGGCTGGGGCAGTTGGGCCAGGAGCGCACCCTGTATGCCGAGGTGGCGCGAGAGATCCCCCTGCCCGCGAAGGCCGTGGCCGTGCGCACCAGCACCACCAATGCGCTGGTGCTCGACGACCAGGGCAACATCTGGAGCTGGGGCACCAACCGCCGTGGCGAACTCGGTGACGGCACCCGTGCGGACCGACCTACGCCGCAGATCGTGTTCCGCAATGCGGCGCAGATCGTGGTCAACGGCGGGGCGTCGTCCCCCACCTTCGTGCTCGACAGGGATGGGCAGCCCTGGCAATGGGGGCCGCTGCCGGGCGGGGGCGAAGCACTGGCGCCCGTGCAGTCCGCCCAGGTGCCCGCACGGCTGGTGAAGCTGGTGCCTCGGGGGGCCACCGTTGCCGCGCTCGACGACCAGGGCGTGCTGTGGTCCTGGGGCGAGGGCGTGGCCTGCGCCGATTCGCCGGCCAAGACCGGCCCGGTGGCCATGCGCGGCCTGCCGCCCCTCAAGGATTTCGGGCTGTCGTTCGAAAGGCTGCGCGCCTCCAGCCTCTCCGGCGCACCCACCCCTGCGGGAGCTGGCACGCCCCTGTCCCTTGTGCAGGCGGTGGACCGGGACGGCAAGACCTGGAAATGGGGTTCCGAGGCGTACTACGGTTTCATGGGCTATATGCCGGGCGAGATCATCCGCCACTGCCCCCCCGTGCCGACCCCCAATGTCGCTGACTGGACCAGTCCGGTGGCACCGGTCCCCTTGTACGTGCCGCCCGAGCTGGTGCGCGCCGGCGTGGTGATCACGCGGGTACTGGGCATGAACATGGAGCAGGCCGTGGCCTCGAACAACCGCACCACGCTGGGGCTGACGCAGGAGGGGGATCTGTGGCAGTGGCGCAGCCAGGGCCCGGGCGTCAAGTTCAACCGCGAGGCTTCGGACGTGGTGGACGCGGGCAACTATTCCTCCTGGGAGGGCGACGGAACGCTGGGCCTGGTCTACGTGACCAAGGGCGGCAAGGTCTACGCCAAGGGATCCAACATCCACCTGCACCTGGGCATCCCCAGCAGTGGCGTGGATGCCCGGGCCTACTTGCAGAAGGTTCCGCTGCCAGGCCCTGCCGTCAGCGTGCATGCGCACACCAGCGGCAGCTATGCGCTGCTCAAGGACGGCCGGGTGTTCCACTGGGGCTACGGCGCAGCGCCGTACGACCCGTTCGCCGGCATCAACCACTACACCGTGCCGCAGGGGCCTGCGCAACTGGCCATCCCCATGCCCGTAGTGAAGCTGGCGGTGGGGCAGAGCCGCTGGATGGCCCTGGCCGCGGACGGCGAGGTCTGGAGCATCGACCCCACGGCCATCGCCAACGAGTACCGGCTGGTGGACTTCTTCCAGCCCATACGCGTCACGCGCGCCTCGGGCCTGCCGGTCGTCAAGGACATCGTGATGAGCGGATCGGGCGGGAAGGCGGCCATCCTCGGGGTGGACGGAACGCTCTGGAGCGCCGCGGCAGCCGCAGTCGCCTATCCCGACATCAGCACCCGGCCCCTGGTGTTTCTTCCCTTCCAGTTCGGCGGCCTGCCGCCCATCCGGCAGGTGGCAATCGCTGCCGGGCGCTTCGGCGAGGCCCACTTCGCGCTCGACGGGCAGGGACAGGTCTGGTTCCGGGGCAGGGAGTCGTATGGCCTGAGCGGAGCGGTGGATACCGGTACCCCCACGGGCCTGGATGTGCCGGCGCCCTTTGTGCGGCCCCTGCCGGGCAAGGCCGTCTCCGTGCATGCCGGCGGAGGCAGCTTCTGCGCCGTGCTGGAGGATGGCTCGGCCCAGTGTTACGGCAAGATCTTCCGCGAGCACCTGGGCATGCGCTTCACGCTGCATGCGCCGATCCGCGAGGTGTCCATCGGTGCCGATGGCGCGTTGGGCGGCACGGTGCACTTTCGCCTGGCTGGCGGTGCCGTATGGGCCTGGGGCCAGGGCCAGTGGGGGCAGCTCGGGTCCGGCGCCCATGCCCACGCCTTCGACCCCGTGCCGGTGGTCAGCGAATCGGGCTCCAGCGACCTGGACCTGGACCCGGGCACGCCGAACAGTGCCGCCCCGGCGCGGCCCCCGTTCCGCGTGAAGACGCAACTGGTGGGCAACCTGCGTGCGCTGTCCCTGCGTGGCGATGTCTTCGGCAGCGCTGGCACGCCTGCCGGGAGCAATGTCTACGCCATGGCCGTACCTGCGAGCGGCGCCTCGGGCCTCTGGGTGCAGCTCGATGCCCAGGGCCAGTGGGGGCCGCTGCGCTGGCCGGTGCCTGCCGTGGCCAGCAACGTGCAGCTCACCGGCGAGTCCCAGTCGGCTGCGCTGGCCAACATCCTGCAGCAGTTCCCGGCCACAGGGCTTGAGGGCCTGCGCATCTACATCGGCTATGGGCGCGACGTGGAGGAGATGCTGGCCGCACGGCGCCTGCGCGCCGTGCTGGACATCGCGGCGGACCCGTGCCCCGAGAACCTGTGCACCCCGGCCTACCCCTGAGGGCCTGAACTATCCCGCTGGGGTGGGGCGCGGCCGTGCGCTGCCGCATAGGATGCTTGCTTTCCAACGGCGCCGTGGCGTGTGGCATTCGCCCTGGGCCGACAAAGAGAGGAAGGGACTATCACCATGACGACACCACCACCATGGCGTCGGGCGGCGGGCCGCCTGCTGTTGCCCGCGCTGCTGGCAGGCCTGGGCCTGCCCTGTACCGCAGGGGCGCAGACCATTGCCACCGGCGCGCGCCATGGCCTGGCGCTGCAGGCCGATGGCAGCGTGCTGGCCTGGGGCGACAACCGCCTGGCCCAGCTGGGCCAGGGCAAGACGATCTATGCCAGCACGGCGCGCGAGATTCCCCTGCCGGCCAAGGCCACGGCCGTGCGCACCAGCCGGACCAACGCCCTGGTGTTGGACGAAGAAGGCAATGTCTGGAGCTGGGGCACCAATGCCAGGGGGCAGTTGGGGGACGGAACGCGGGCTGACCGGGCCATGCCCCATGTGGTGTTTCGCGGGGCAACATCCATCGCCAACGGGGGCGATGCCGATCCCTCCTTCGTGATCGACAGGGACGGGCAGCCCTGGTGGTGGGGGCCGCTGCCGTCGGGCGTGGATGCCACCGTGCCCGAGCGCTCCGTACAGGTGCCTGCGCGGCTGGTGCGCATCGAACACCAGCAGCGCGCCACCGTGGCGCTCGATGAGCAGGGCGTGATGTGGTCCTGGGGCGAGGGTGCGCCCTGCGCGAGCGGCGCTGCGGTGCCGGTGGCCATGCGCGGCGTGCCGCCCATCGTGGATTTCTTCTTCCAGGCCCAGGGGCCTATCACCCACCTGGGCCCCGGCATGCCAACCTTGGGCCCGGTCTCGCGCGTGATCGCCAAGGATGCCGATGGCCGCCTGTGGGGATGGGGCAGCGATCCCCACCGCATCCCGGACGGACTGCCGTCCGCAGGGCTCACCTACTGCCCGGCCGAGCGTTGGGTACAGGCCTACGATCCCTTCGCCATCCGCGACAGCATCCACCCGGATCTGGAGAAGGCCGGGGTGAAGATTCAGAAAGTGCTGCATGGCGGTGACGGCGCCCTGGGGTGGACGGCGGACGGCGATCTCTGGCGCTGGCGGTATGTGTCCCCGGGCGAGGTTCCGTGGGGCGCGCCCATGGCGATGGAGCGCGTCGCCACCGGCGTGGTCGATGCCAGCAGCAACAACACCGCGGTGGGGGGCGGGCTGCCGGTGCTGATGTACATCACGCGCGACGGCAAGCTCCATGCCATGGGTTCCAACACCAGCCTGCACCTGGCAGTTGCCTCCGATGCGGCCGGTGGGGCCGAATCGATCGCCAGCCCGCGCAAGCTTGCCCTGCCGTCCTCTGCCGTCAGCGTGCACGCGAGCGATGCAGGCAGCCACGCGCTGCTGGCGGACGGACGGATCTTCCGCTGGGGCCTGGGTGCCGTGCAGCACGACAGGCAGGCCAGCTTTCTGGAACGCAGCTATGTGCAGACGCCCACGCACATTCCGCTGGGGGTGCCGGTCATCCGGCTTGCGGCGGCGCAGGGTCAGTGGCTTGCGGTGGATGCGGATGGCAAGGTCTGGAGTTCAGGGGGCTGGGGTACCGATCCCGCCCCCCACAGCCGTCCCATCGTGGTGGGGGACTCCGCTGGCGTGCCGCGTGCGCGCAGCGTGTCTGTGGGGGGCAATGGGCATGGCGCCATCCTGGGTGTGGACGGGTCGGTCTGGACTATCGGCGGTAGCCGCGAAATCTTCCCTCCGTTCCAGGGTTCCGATCTCCATCCGTCCCTGATCGCGTCGTCGGTACCCCGCAAGATGGAGGGGTTGCCGGGCACCATCACGCAGGTGGCAACCGCCGATGGGCGCTATGGTGCCGCGTACGCGCTGGACGCGTCCGGCACCGTGTGGTTCTGGGGTGCGCGGCACATGCACGGGATTTCCGGGCAGGACAGCGCGGCGCTCAACCGGGGCAATTGGCTGGTGCGGACTCCCATCGTGCTGCCGCTGCCGCAAAAGGCGGTCTCCATCCACGCGGGCGATTTCAACGTCTGTGCCGTGCTGCAGGATGGCTCCGCGCAGTGCTACGGCAAGCTGTTCAACGAGCATCGGGGGCGGCGCTTGCAGTTGCATGCGCCCATCGCTGAAGTGTCGATGGGTGTGGATGAGGACCGCCGTGTCCTTGCTCTGGGCGCCCAGCGGGGCGGCACGGTCCACATGCGCCTGGCCGACGGCACGGTGTGGGCCCTTGGCAAGGGCAGCCAGGGGCAACTGGGATCGGGTGCCTACGCCAATGCCCCGGAGCCCATCCCTGTGGTCAGTGAAAGCGGCACCGGCGACCTGGACCTGGACCCCGCCACCCCGAATGTGGCAACGGCCAACCGCCCGCCGTTTCGGGTGAAGACGCTGCTCACGGGCAACCTGCGCAGCCTGTCGTTCACGGGCGACATATTCGGCAACACCGGCACGCCGGCAGGCGCCAATGTGTACGCGCTGGCATCGGCCGGGCCCCTGGGCCAGGGCGTCTGGGTGCAGCGTGATGCGCAGGGCGCCTGGGGCCCGCTGCGCTGGCCGGTACCCGCCGTGGCCAGCCAGGTGCAGCTTGGCAGTGAAGCGCAGTCGGTGCCGCTGAATATCTTGCCACCCCTGGGTGGCACGGGCCTGGAGGGCCTGCGCCTGTTCATCGGCTACGGGCGCGACGTGGAGGAGATGCTGGCCAACAGGCGCTTTCGGGAGGTACTCGAAGTGGCGCCTGAACTGGAGCTGCGCCTGCCGTACTGGAACTGAAAGTCCCTCCCCGGCAGAGCCAGTCGGGCTGTCAATACTGTGTGTAGTGCCCGTAGTGGCCGTTGTAGCTGTTCAGGCTGAGCCGCGGGTTGCGCGCATGGTCGAAGTACAGCTGCAGCAGGTTGCCCAAGGGCGTGGCGCTGTCCAGCACAAGCTCATCGTCGGTCATGGGCTGAAACAGGTCTGCCAGCGCGTAGCGCTCGAACACACTGGCCAGGGCCAGGTCGGTGCCCAGGGGGCGGTTGTCCTTGTCCAGCAGCAGCGAGGGCTTGACCGCCATCTCCTGGTGCATCCAGAACCACAGGCCATCGCTGCCTGTGGCGGGGCCTGGGGTGCTGCCCAGGCGGGTGTGCTCCTCGGGTGCGAGGCCTTTCGGGTCCCAGGCCAGGGCGCCCATGCCGTCACCGACCGTGACGAACACTGCCAGGCTGCGTGCATAACGGTCGCGCACGCCGGGCGGTAGAAAACTGCTCGGGGCATCCTTGCCGGTGCTTGGGTAGCCGAAGTCGCCGTGCATCAGGTCGAGCAGGGTGGTCATGGCGGCCGGGCGCAGAAAGTGCGATCGCCCCAGGCGAATGTCGGAGGTCGCCAGCAACTGTGCCAACGCCGGAGGCAGGGGCGCCCCCAGCCGCTTTTTTAGGGACTGCAAGACGGCCCCGGCCGCCGGTGGGGCGGAGGCCACGATGAGTGGAGCGTCATCGTCCTCAGGGACCGGGATCGCCTGCGCCAGTGCACGCACGCGCTCCGGCCAGGGCTTGCCCTGCTCGTACAGCGGGGCTGACATGCTTGCCAGGTCGCGCAGCTTCCAGGTCCGATCAAAGCGGGTGGCCTTGCCAGCCACGGTCACCGTGCCGCGCAGCTGCAGGCGCTGCACGCCCGCGGGCAAGGCCACGGTGGTGGCCGGCAGGCGGGGCACGCCGGCCTTGGTGGAGCGGTGGTCCAGCTGCCCCACTGCCTTGCCATCGGCCAGCACCTCCGCCACCACGGTGTCCCCGGCTTCCAGCCAGGGGTGGATGCCGGCTTGCACACCCGCCGCAACAGCGGCTATGCCTGGTGTCGATGCCAGCAGGGCGCTGGACAAGGCACTCAACGCAGCCAACAGATTTCGTCGTGTGGCTTCCATGAACCGGATTCCTCTTTCTTTCGTTTCTATCGAAGGGAGATTGTAGGAACACCCACCACACGGCCAAGGCTCAGGGCGTTGCCGGTTCGATGCGCGTCACTACATAGGCTCCCGCCTGCTGCTCGGCCCGAAAACGCACCTTGGCCCCGGTCTTGACCTGCGCGGCCTGGGCCGGGTCGGTGACGCGGAACACCATGGTCATGGGCGGCATGTCCAGATTGCGGATGGGGCCGTGGCGCAGCGTGACCTTGGCGCTGGCCGCGTCCCAGCGCACGACCTCGCCTTCCGTCAACTCCGATGCGGCTGCGGCCGCCTGCGGCGCGGTGGGTGCTGCGTGGCTGCCGTGGTCCTCGCCATGGTCATGGTCGTCGCCTGCCCACGCAACTGCGGCGCTGAAGAGGAATGTGGTGGCGAGCAGGGCGGTGCGCAGTGGGTTGGTGGTGCTGTGGTTCATGTCGATGCTTTCTGTTTTGCGGGGTAGTTCTTGAAAACGCGGGTGCTGCCATTGCGCGCAACCAGCAGTACTGCGTAGCTGTCCTTGCGGCCGCCGTAGGCCGGGCCATCCATGCCGGGCGAGCCGATGGGCATGCCCGGCACGGCCAGGCCCAGGGCGTCGGGCTTTTGCTGCAGCAGGGCGCGCACGTCGCTGGCGGGCACATGGCCTTCGACCAGGTAGCCGCCCACCAGGGCGGTGTGGCACGAGCCCAGCTTGGGCGACAGGCCCAGGCGGGCGCGCACGGCGTTGTTGCCGGTATCGTGCACCTTCACGGCAAAACCGTTGGCCTGCATGTGGTCCACCCAGTCCTGGCAGCAGCCGCAGTTCGGGTCTTTCCAGACCTCGACGGGTGTGGGTGCCGCTGCACCAGCAGACAAAGGCAGTGCGGCGACTGCGAGCACCGGCAGCGTGGCCGTCAGCCAGGCACGGCGGGTGGTGGTGGTCGAAGGGAGGGTCATCGGAGTTCCTTTTTTCATGCGAGGTCAGCCCTTGCGCGGGATGACGTGGATGGTGCCCACCATGCCGGCCTGGTAGTGGCCGGGGATCAGGCAGGCAAAGTCGAAGCGGCCGGGGCGGTTGAATTGCCAGACGAGCTGGCCTTGCTTACTGGCCGCCACATGCGACATATAGGGCTCGTCATGCTCCATGGGTGGCGTTGCCATGGGCCCATGCGGTTCCCGTGCCGGCCAGCAGGGCGGCGGTAGCGACAAGGTGCAGGGCAAGGCGGCGGGATGTGGACAGGATGTTCATGGTCTGCTCCAAAGGCTCAGTGCCGGTGGCCGCCGCTGTGGGCGGCGGGTTTGCGTGCGTTGGCTGCGCCAGGCGCGGTGCCCGGCGGGGTGGTGCGCGGCGGGGTCAGCGTGGCGGCCGGCGCACCCTGCCCTTCATAGGCCTGCGTGCCGGTCGGCTGTGCGTAGTGGCCCGGGTCGCGGGAGTCGCCCGCCGGCTGGTTGGCGCGCACCTTGAAGGTGGTGAACATGCCGCCCATCTCCAGTGGGCCATAGGGGCCGGTGCCGGTCATCATGGGGAAGGTGTTGTCGGGCAGGGGCATCTCCATGGTGCCCATGTCGGCCATGCCGCGCTCGCCCATCCCCATGTAGTCGGGCACGATCTTCTGGATCTTGCCGACCAGGCCTTTGTGGTCCACGCCGATCATGGTGGGGACGTCGTGCCCCATGGCGCCCATGGTGTGATGGCTCTTGTGGCAGTGGAAGGCCCAGTCCCCAGGCTCGTCGGCGATGAGCTCCACCTGGCGCATCTGGCCCACGGCCACGTCGGTGGTCACCTCGGGCCAGCGCGCGCCCTTGGGCACGGGGCCGCCGTCGGTGCCGGTCACCTCGAACTCGTGGCCGTGGATGTGGATGGGGTGGTTGGTCAGGGTGAGGTTGCCCACGCGGATGCGCACGCGCTCGCCCTGGCGCGCCACCAGCGGGCTGATGGCCGGGAAGACGCGGCTGTTCCAGCACCAGATGTTGTGGTCCAGCATGGTGTTGACCTGGGGCGTGCGCGCGCCGGGCTCCACGTCGAAGGCGTTGAGCAGAAAGGCATAGTCGCGCTGCACCCGCGCGATGTGCGGGTGCGCCGCCCTGGGGTGGGTGATCCACAGGCCCATCATGCCCATGGCCATCTGCACCATTTCGTCCGCGTGCGGGTGGTACATGAAAGTGCCGGGGCGGTGTGCCACGAACTCGTAGACGAAGGTCTTGCCCGGCTGGATGGCCGGCTGGTTGAGCCCGCCCACGCCGTCCATGCCATTGGGCAGGCGCTGGCCGTGCCAGTGGATGGTGGTGTGCTCGGGCAGGCGGTTGGTGACGAAGATGCGCACGCGGTCGCCCTCCACCACCTCGATGGTGGGGCCGGGGCTTTGCCCGTTGTAGCCCCACATGTTGACCACAAAGCCCGGCGCGACCTCGCGCACCACGGGCTCGGCCACCAGGTGGAACTCCTTGACCCCGGCGTTCATGCGCCAGGGCGCCGTCCAGCCGTTCAGGGTGACCACGGGGTCATAGGGCCGGCCCGTGGGCGGGTGCAGCGGCGGCGCGGTGTCGGCGCTGGCCTGCAGCACGGGTTCGGGCAGCGCGGCCAGGGCCACGCGGCTGACGGTGGTGGCGGCCATGGCCGTGGCGGCGCCTGCCGTGAAGAAATGGCGTCTTTGCATAGGGATCAGTGGCCTGCTGGGGTGGATGGGGTGGCGCTGCTGGCCGCAAGGCCTTGCAGGGCGCCGGGCGGTGTGCCGGTGAGGGCCAGTTGCAGATCGGTCTCGGCCAGCCAGAAGTCGCGCTGCGCCTCGATGGCCCCGGCCACCGATTGCGTGCTGGCGCGTGCCTCGGCCAGCAGCTCCCACACGCTGGCCAGCATGCCGTTGTAGCGCAGCGTGGTCTCGTCGGTGATGAGCTGGCGCAGCGGTACCACCTCATCGCGCTGCTGGCGCGCCAGGTCGAGCGCGGTGCGGTAGGTGAGCCAGGCGCTGCGAACCTCGCTGCGGGCGCGCACCGCCGTGTCCTGCAAGGTGGCGGCGCTCTGCTCCACACGCAGCTGGGCGCGGGTGCGTGCGGCGCCTCCCCAGTCGAACAGGGGCAGGGGTACATCCAGCTCCCAGCCGCGCGTGGTCTCGCGGTGGCCGCTGTCCTGCTCGGTTGCGGTGTTGCGCTGGTAGGCGATGCCGATGTCGCCGAACACGGCGCCTGCACGCGCCCAGCCCTGCTGGCGCGTCGCGGTGTCGAGCTGGCGGCGCGCGGCCTGCACGTCCAGGCGCTCGCGCAGCGCGGTGGCTTCGATGCCGTCGGCCGGCAGGGCCGTGGCGGGAAGGGCCGGCAATTGCGTGGGCAGGGTGAACTGCTGCACCTGCGGCCCCCAGAGCCCCATGCTGCGCGCCAGTTGCTCGCGCGCGGTGGCGGCGGCCAGGCGGGCGCGGGCACGCTGGGCATTGGCTTCCTGCAGCACGGCCTGCTCGCGCGCCTGCTGCAGGCGGCTGAAGTTGCCGACCCGGGCCATGCGCCGGGCCAGTTCGGCTCCGGCCTCGGCGGCCTCCACCATGCGCTCATGCGCCGCGGCCACCTGCTCGGCGGCCACCGCGCGCAGCCAGGCGCGACGGGTGTCGGCGGCATGGGCCACCACCTCCTGCGCGGCCTGCACGGTGGCGACCTGCAATTGCTCGGCCTGGCGCGCGCTGCGCCAGGGCAGGGTGACCAGGTCCAGCAGGCTGAAGGCCAGGCTGCGCTCGATCTCGCGCTCATGGCTGTTGGTGAGCCGGGCAATGGAGAACTGCGGGTTGGGCAGGGTGAGGGTCTGCACGCGTTCGGCATCGGCCACGCCCAGCGCCGCCAGGCGGGCCTGCAGGCCGGGGTGGTTGAGCAGGGCGGTGCGCACGGCGGCCTCCTGCGTGAGCGGCTGGGCCAGCCAGCCGGCGATGGCCTGGCGCGCCTGCTCGCGCGCGACCGGGTCGGCGGCGGGCAGGGCGGCATCGGCCACTCCAGTCAAACCGATACGAGGCTGTGCCAGGGCCTGCACATCGCCGCGCAGGCCATCGGGCGCAACGCTGGCGCAGCCAGCAAGAGCGCTCGCCAGGGCCAGCGCCGCCAGGCGGGGAAGCGGCTGCGGGCTCATGGCTTGTGCCCCTGGTGGTGTTGCGGCTGGGCGGTTGCCGCGGAGCTGCCCTGGCTGGCCTCCCAACGCACGATGTCGGCATGGCCGCGCGGAAAAGCTGCCACGGCCTGGTGGGCGGCGCGCCACTCGGTCGGCAGCACATCGGCGTCTGGCAGCGGTGGCATGGGTGAAAGGGTGCGGTGAGCCACGGGGGCATGGTCTGCAGCGGGGGCGGCAGCAGGGGCCAGGCCGGCAGTGGCCTGCGGCTCGGCCCCGGCCATGGCGGGCAGCCACAGGACCAGGGCGTTCAGCCAGGGCCGGCGAAGAACGAAGGCAAAGAGGTCGCGCATGTGCGGTCTCCAGAAGGGTAGATGGAACGGCGCCATGGCCTGCGGTGTGCTCGTCGTGCGCGTGCAGGCTGGGCGGGTGCGGGCGGGCGCAGGGCGAGGGCCGTTCAGGGGGCGGTCAGGCGCCATGCACGCTTGGCGCCACAGCAAGGGCGCGCCAGGCGCACCTTTGTGGGCGAAAAAGGGGTGGCAGGCGCGCTCTCACAGGCCTGAACAGGCCCTGCGCAGGCAGCTTCAGGCGATGGGGGGCTTGATGGCCAGCGCGGCGGTGGCGCTGTCGAAAGGCGTGGCGGCAGCAGCGGCGGCGCTGGCCGCCGGCGGCAGGGGCGCGGCCGGCAATGCCGGTGGCTCCATCAGTGCGGTGTGGCAGATTTCGCAGGCTGTGCAGTTGGCGTGCTGGTTGTGCGTGGCGCAGCCGTTGCTGGCAGCCGCGCTGCCATCGCAGGCCAGGGGGGCTGCATGGGCCGTGGCATCGGCACCACCATGGGCGGCGCCGTGCAGGCTGCCGTGGTCCGCCTGGGTTGCGGCTCCAGGGTGGTCGTGCTGCCCATGGTGGTCCGCCACCTGGGCCTGCACCGTGGCCGCCGGTGCATGGTGCTGCATGGGCACCATGCTTGCTGCCATGGCGGTGCCCACCAGGCCCCGAAGGACCAGCAACCCCATCAGCAAATAGAGCAGAAAGCCGCGACGCATGGTGCAATGATAAGACCTTGGCACCGCAAGTTCCGCAAGTTCCGCAAGTTCCGCAAGGGCTCAGTTTGTCGCATGGATTGCGGGCAAGCCTGCCGCCAGCGCTGATCCAGGGTTAAGATGTTTCCAGATGTTAGTATGGTTGCGAGCCTCGCCGGGGACCATGCGTCCGGCAGGCCCAAAAACCACGTCCTTACGCGAAAGGCCCCATGCGTGCTTTGCCGCAGTTGGCTACGGGCTCCCTGTCTGCCAGGATCCGGCTGCTGATCCTGGTGGCCACGCTGCCTGCGCTGGCATTGGTGGCCTACCAGGCGCAGGCCAGCCGCGAGGAGTCGGTGGCTGCGGCGCGCGCGAGTGCGCTGCTCCTGACCCGTACCCTGGCCTCCAGCCAGCAGAGCCTGATCGACTCCACCCGCACCTTTTTGCAGCAGCTGGCCGCAACCCGCCGGGCGCAGCAGCTCGATGCCCCCGACTGTTCGCAGTACCTGGCCGAGGTGCTGGCGCTCAACGCCACCTACGTGAACATCGGCCTGCCGCGCGCCGACGGGGACCTGCGCTGCAGTGCCGTGCCGGCCCGGGTGCCGGTGAACCTGACCGACCAGCCCCACTTCCTGCGGGCCATCGTGGCGCGCGAGTTCTCCGTGGGCAGCTTCCAGGTGGACCCGGCGGTGGGCGTGGCCAGCGTGAGTTTTGCGCAACCGCTGATCGACCCCGACACCCGCGCCGTGCTGGGCGCGGCCGTGGCCGTGGTGTCGCTCGACTGGTGGAGCCGCCGCCTGCATGAGCTGGGCCTGCCCGATGGTGCCGTGGCCCGCGTGATCGGCCCCGATGGCCGGGTGCTCGCGCGTTATCCGCCCGAGCCGGAGGAGCTGGGCACCCAGCCCGACCTGCCCGTGCCGGGGGCTGGCGCCCAGGCCTTGCAGGGCGGCGCCAGCCTGCTGGAGACCGAGGACGGTGCCCGCTACATCGAGGTGGTGCGGCCCCTGCTCGAATCCCAGGGCAGGCCGGTGGCCAGCATGCGCCTGTCGGTGCCGCTCGATGCGCTGTATGCCCGCATCGCACGGCAGATGTGGCGTGATATCGGCTTTCTGCTGCTGGGGTTGCTGGCCTCGTTCGTGCTGGCACACGAAGGCGTGCGCCGCGGCGTGGGCAAGCCGCTGGCACGGCTGCTGCGGGCCACCGACCAACTCGCCCAGGGCCAGCAGGTGGCTGCGGTGCCCGAGACGGGGTTTCGCGAGCTGGCCCAACTGGCCCAGCGCTTCAACCACATGGCCCAGGCCCGCCAGCAGGCCGAAGGCGAGCTGCGCCAGAGCGAGGAAAACCTGGCCATCACCCTGGACTCCATCGGTGATGCGGTGGTGGTCACCGATGCCGCGGGGCAGGTGGTGCGCATGAATGGCGTGGCCGAGCAGATGACCGGCTGGCCGCTGCGCGAGGCGCGGGGCCGGCCGCTCACGGACATCTTTCGCATCGTCAACGCGCGCACCCGCGAGCCATCGAAAGACCCGGTACAACTGGTCATGGCCAGCGGCCTGGTGGTGGAGCTGTCCAACCACACCACGCTGATTGCCCGCGGCGGCACTGAATACCAGATTGCCGACAGCGCGGCCCCGATCCGCAATGCCGCAGGCGGGATCACCGGGGTGGTGCTGGTGTTCAGCGATGTCACCGAGTCGTACCGCGTGCGCCGCCAGCTCGAAGACAACGAGGCGCGCTTTCGCACGCTCACCATGCTGTCATCGGACTGGTACTGGGAGCAGGACGCGCAGCTGCGCTTCGTGACACTGGAGGGCGTGGCTGCAGCGCGCAACCTGCCGGGCCCGCAGTGGCATGTGGGCAAGACCCGCCACGAGGTGGCCACCGACGACGGCGGCGCGGTGGCTGCGTCCGAGGGCATCGCGGTCGACTGGGCGCAGCATGAACAGACCTTGCGCGAGCACCGCGAGTTCCGTGATTTCGAGTACCCGCGCCGGTCCACCTCAGGGGCGGTGGAGTGGGTCTCGGTCAGCGGCACGCCGATGTTCGATGCGGACGGTGCCTTCGTGGGCTACCGAGGCATCGGCAACAACATCACAGCGCGCAAGAACGCCGAGCGGGAGCTGCGCATCGCCGCCATCGCCTTCGAATCGCAGGAGGGCATGCTGGTCACCGATGCCGACACCGTGATCCTGCGCACCAACCGCGCCTTCACCAAGATCACCGGCTACGACAGCGCCGACGCCGTGGGCCGGCGCGCCAGCTTTCTCGCCTCGGGCCAGCACGACGCGGCCTTCTTCACCGGCCTGCGCCGGACCCTGGACAGTGTGGGCGAGTGGAGCGGCGAGATCTGGAACCGCTGCAAGGACGGGCGGGTGAGCCTGCACCAGATGAGCATCACGGCGGTCCAGGACGGCGAGGGGCGGCTCACACACTACGTGGCCTCGCTGAGCGACATCACGCAGAAGGCGGCCGCAGCCAGGGAGATCGAGCACCTGGCCTTCTACGACCCGCTCACCCTGCTGCCCAACCGCCGCCTGATGATGGACCGGCTGCAGCAGGCCTTTGCCAGCAGCGCCCGCTCGGGCCAGTACGGTGCGCTGCTGTGCCTGGACCTGGACCACTTCAAGAACCTCAACGACACCCTGGGCCACGACATGGGCGACGTGCTGCTGCAGCAGGTCGCCCAGCGCCTGAAGGCCTGCGTGCGCGAAGGCGACACCGTGGCGCGCCTGGGCGGCGACGAGTTCCTGCTGCTGCTCAAGGGCATGAGCAGCGAGCCCACCGAAGCCGCCGAGCACACCCAGACCGTGGGCAACAAGGTGCTGGCCGCGCTGAACCAGCCCTACCAGCTGGCGCTTCACCATGTGCACAGCACGCCCAGCATTGGCGCCGTGCTGTTCAGCGGGCAGGCGCAGCAGTCGGTGGACGAGCTCATGAAGCGCGCCGACTTGGCCATGTACGCGGCCAAGACCGCCGGGCGCAACGCCGTGCGCTTTTTCGACCCGCGCATGCAGGCCGCGGTGACGGCCCGCGCCGCGATGGAAAACGACCTGCGCACCGCCCTGGCCGAGGACCAGTTCCGACTGCACTACCAGGTGCAGGTGGGGCAGGGCGGCCAGGCCATCGGGGCCGAGGTGCTGATCCGCTGGCAGCACCCCGGGCGCGGCCTGGTCATGCCCGGTGAATTCATCCCGCTGGCCGAAGAGACCGGGCAGATCCTCGGCATCGGCCTGTGGGTGCTGCGCACTGCCTGCCGGCAGTTGCGCCAATGGCAGGACGACCCCGCGCGCAGCCACCTGCAGCTGGCCGTGAACGTGAGCGCACGACAGTTCCGCCAGGGCGACTTCGTGGACCAGGTGTGTGCCGTGCTCAGCGAAACCGGCGCCCGCGCCGACCGCCTCAAGCTGGAGCTGACCGAGAGCATGGCGCTGGACAATGTGGAGCACACCATCGCTCGCATGAACGCGCTGCGCGCACTGGGCATGGGCTTCTCGATGGACGATTTCGGCACCGGCCAGTCCTCGCTGTCCTACCTCACGCGGCTGCCGCTGGACCAGCTCAAGATCGACCAGAGCTTCGTGCGCAACATCGGCCTGCAGGAGACCGACGCGCTCATCGTGCAGACCATCATCGGCATGGCCCAGAGCCTGGGCATCGGCGTCATCGCCGAGGGCGTGGAGACCGCGGCCCAGCGCGAATTCCTGGCGCAGCACGGCTGCACGCAGTGGCAAGGCTACCTGTTCAGCCGGCCCGTGCCGCTGGAAAATTTTGAGCAGTTGATGGCGCAGCGCTATGCTGCCAAGGGGTAGCGTGAGGTCCGCCCGCTCGCCTGCCTGTCCTGTGCGTGGCTCACATCCCCAAGCATGCTTGGCACGGAAGATGCTGATGCTGCGAATGCCTTGAGGGCATTGGGCTGGCTGACGACCAGGTTCCCGAAGCGCATGCAAAATCCTGTTTGCGCGGCTCCACCGGGCTGTTGAAAAAGCAGGCATCCATCCACCTGACGAAACCATGCTCCAAACCCAGCCTGCAGCCTTCCAAGCGACCCTGCCGTGACGATAGCACTGAAGTCCCACTTTCAGCCGATCTTCAGCCTGGCCCATCGCCGCGTGGTGGGCTATGAAGCCCTGCTCCGGGGGACCATGCCCGATGGCACGCCCGTGTCGCCGCCCGAACTCTTTGCCCGTTGCCAGTCGGTCGAAGAGCAGACCGCACTCGATGTGGCCGCCTGCGAGCTGCACGCCGGCAGCTTTGCGCGCTTTCCGCCGCAGTCACACTGGCTGTTCCTGAACGTCGACGCCTCCATCTTTTCGCGCGGCAACGCCATGTCGGCCTCGCAGCGCCTGCAGCAGATCTGCCGCCAGTCGGGCCTGGCGCCGCACCAGATCGTGGTGGAGATCCTGGAGACCGCCATCGACGACCATGTGGACCTCGAAGCCCAGGTGCGCGAACTCAAGGCCCAGGGCTTTCTGCTCGCTCTCGACGACTTCGGCGCTGGCCACTCCAACTTCGACCGGGTGTTCACCCTCGCGCCCACGCTGGTCAAGCTGGACCGCAGCGTGGTCGTCAAGGCCGCGCAGAGCCAGACCGTGCGGCGCGTGACCACGCAGATGGTCTCGCTGCTGCACGAATGCGGCGCCCTGGTCCTCATGGAAGGCGTCGAGCGGCGCGAGGAGGCCGTGGTCGCCCTCGACTCCGACACCGACTTCGTGCAGGGCTACTTCTTCGGCCGCCCTGCGGCGCAACTGCTGCCCCCGGCCTATACCAGCGAAGAGATCGAGGACACCTGGGCCCTGTGCGGCGACCGCTGGCACGAGCAGCGCCGTGCCTACCGCAATCGCCTGCAGCCCTACGTGCAGGCCATGGAGCATGCCTGCGCGGGCATGCAGGCCGGCGCCACCCTGGCCGAGGCCTGCGCCGGCTTTCTGGGGCTGCACAACGCCGACGTCTGCTACCTGCTCGACGCCAGCGGCCACCAGGTGGGCGTGAACCTGTTCTCCCCCGGGCGCGGCCTGGTGCTGGCCGAGCGCGATGCCTTCGCCCCGCTGCGCGACACCACCGGCGCCCGCTGGTCGCGCCGGCCGTACTTCCGCCGCGCGCTGGCCGACGTGGGCGTGGTCCAGGTCACGCGCCCCTACCGCACCATGCAGAGCCTGAGCATGTGCATCACCCTGTCCGTGAGCGTGGAGCGCCACGGTCAGCGCCTCATCATCTGCGGCGACATGGAGTGGACGCCGGTGGACGTGCGGCCGGATTTTTCGGACACGGTGTCGTAAAGCTTGCCCGCTGAGAGTGGCCAGAAAAACTCAGCGAAGCGATTCTGGCTAGGCGCTGTGTCGCAGGCAGTACGGGTAGTACGACAAGACGCAGCAACGACGCCAGAAGATTTTTGCTGGCCACTCATGTCCCCATGTAGCGGCCCGGCCGGTGGTTCATGGCCAACACCAGGTTGAGCGCCACCGCGCCCGCAATCGACCCCAGCACGCGCAGCGGCTCCACCGTGAACAGCGCCAGCAGCACAATGGCGCAGTCCACTGCCATCTGGATCTTGCCCGCGCGCCAGCCATAGCGGTCCTGCAAATACAGCGCGGCAATGCCCACACCGCCCAGGCTGCAGCGGTGGCGGAACAGCACCAGGAACCCCGCGCCCGTGATGGTGCCGCCTGCAATGGCGGCATACAGCGGCTGCAACTGCGCGAACTGCAGGAAATGCGACTGCAGCTCCGTCAGCCCCGACAGCAGCAGCACCGCGATGAAGGTCTTGACCGTGAACGCCCGTCCCAGCTTGCGCAGCGCCAGCCAGTAAAAGGGCAGGTTGAACACGAAGAACAGCTTGCCAAAGCCAATGCCCGTGGCGTAGTGAGCCAAGAAGGCCAGCCCCGCCGTGCCGCCCGTGAGCAGCCCGGCACTGGTGAAGAAGGCCACCCCCACGGAGATCAGGAGGACGCCGGTGAAGATGGCGACGGCGTCTTCGGTGGGGGTGTGGGGGGCGGGTGGGGAGGCGGTGGCCTGGGTCGGGGAGGGGGCAGCGGGGGGATCGGCGGCCAAGGGGGAGGGACTGGACATGGCAAGAGCGAAGCGGTGATTGGGCGGCATGGATTGGACCACGCAAGCCGCTTGCCGGGATTGCCGTGGGTCAAAACCGGTGGCACCCCAAACCCGCTGCAGGGCGTTCGATTGCGGCCACGCCGGTCCCTGGCCGGCTTCTTTCACGGCTCACAGGTCAGCCTTCTTGGGCTCACCCCCTTGATCTCCAGCTCCGCCAGATGGCAAAAGCGGTATGGATTGCCTTCATGTTTTCCTTCAGGTTCGTCACCTTGTTCAGCGGCCTGCTTTCGCTGCGGTGATTCAACCCGACCGCCCCACCACCTGCGCAATATGCTCCACAAACAACCTCACCGCCTCCGCCGTGTTGTCCTTCGCCCAGATCACCCCCACCGGCCCGAAGCGGATCGTCCGGTCCAGCGGCAGGATGCGCATATTGCCCAGGGCCACCTGGTAGCGGGCCATGGCCTCGGAGCACACGCCGATGTAGTCGCCCTGGTGCACCAGGGCCTGCAGGGTGGTGATGGCCGGGGTTTCCACCTTGGGCCGCAGCCAGGAGGCCCCGGCGTCCAGCAGGGCGGCGTCGAGCTGTGAGCGGGTGAGGGTGCCCGGCGGCGGCATGATCCAGTTATCGTGGACCAGGTCGATCAGGCGGATGGGGCCCTTGGCCTCCCAGTGGCGGCTGGCGCGGCCCACCACCAGGCAGACGTTGTCGTCGAACAGCTCGCGGTGCTCCAGCCCTTCCTTGTAGGCGCGTGAGTCGAGCGAGCACACCGCCAGGTCCAGCTGCTTGTTGTCGATGCCTTCGAGCAACTGGGTGAGCGGACTTTCGGACACCGTGACCGAGATGTACGGGTACAGGGCCTGGAACTCCACCAGCGCCTGCGTTATGCCGCGCGCCACGCCCGCCCATACGCTGCCGATGTGCAGCCGCGCGGTGCGCCCCTGGGCCAGGGCGCCCAGTTCGGCCTGGGTGCGGGTGATGTCGCCCAGCACGCTGATGGCCAGCCGCTTCATGATGATGCCGGCCGGCGTGAGCTGCACGCGCCGCCCGCGCGTGACCAGGGGCGTGCCCACCCGTTCCTCCAGATCGGCCAGCCAGTGCGACATGGCCGACTGCGTCATGTGCAGGCGTGCGGCGGCCTCGGTCAGGGTGCCGGCCTCGTCCAGCACCATGAAGGATTCCAGATGTTTGACCTTGAGCCGGCGCGCCCAGGCCACTTGGTCGTAAGCAGTCATGAGTGAATGCTAATGGATCCATCGTGCGAATTCACTGGTCCGCAGAGCGAGGGCGCCGAATAATCGTTGGCATGCAGCCGGTTTTTCATGCGGCTGCCACATCCTTGCCGTTCACCCTTGGAGATCTGCCGATATGAAGAAATCTTTCTGCCTCGCCGCCAAGGCCGTGGTGCTCGCCCTGTCGTCGCTGGCCGCGCTGCCGGCTGCGCAGGCGCAGGATGCCAGCAACGACCCCAATCGCCCGATCCGCCTGGGGGTCTCGCAGCAGGCGGGCGGCCGCTCCGACACCGTGGCGCGCCTGTGGGCCGAGCATGCGGGCAAGGCCATCAATGCCACCATCACGGTGGAGAACAAGCCGGGTGCGGGCGGCATCATCGCCGCGCAGCAGGTGCTCGGCCAGCCGGCCGACGGCTACACGCTGATGTTCGGCGGCGTCTCGCAGATGGTGCTCAACAAGTTCGTCTACAAGCCGCTGCCCTACGATCCCGAGAAGGACTTCGTGGGCGTGGGCATGCTCAGCACCGTGCCCTTCATCCTGGTGGCGAACCCGGCCACGGGTTTCAAGTCGCTCGACGACCTGGTCAAGTACGCCAAGGCCAACCCCGGCAAGCTCAACTTCTCGTCCTCGGGCCTGGGCAATTCGACCCAACTGGCGGTGGAGCTGAGGCGATCAAGAAGCACCAGAGCGCCTACCTGATGGCCGTGGGCGGAGCCGCCTACCTGGTGAGCAAGGCCATCAAGACCGCCAAGGTGCTCGGGTTTGCCGACCTGGGGATGGAAGCCATCTACGAATTCGAGGTGGTGGACATGCCGGTGACGGTGGCGGTGGATGCCGGCGGTACCAGTGCCCACATCACCGGGCCGGCCGAGTGGCAAAAGCGCATTGCGGCGGGGGCATCCCGGACAATCATGATCGAGAGCGCCTGACGCTGTGGGAGGGAATGGGAATGTTCGATGACAAAGATCTGGCGGCGAGCCGCCCGGCAGGCATGGAGCTCGACGAGTGGCGCCTGCGCGTGCAGTTGGCGGCGTGCTATCGCGTGTTCCATGCGCGCGGCTGGAGCGAGGAGATCTTCAACCACATCACGCTGAGCGTGCCCTCGCACGCCGGCCACTACCTCATCAACCCCTTCGGGCTGCACTATGGCGAGGTAACGGCGAACAACCTCGTCAAGATCGACCTGCAGGGCAACCCCGTGGGGGAGGCTGGCTACCCGGTCAACCGCGCGGGCTTCGTGATCCACAGCGCGATCCACGGCGCGCGGGCGGACGCGCACTGCATCATGCACACCCACAACACGGCGGGCGTGGCCGTGTCCTGCAAGGAAGAGGGGCTGAAGTTCAACAATTTCTACTCGGCCTTCCTGAACGGCAATGTGGCCTACCACGACTTCGAGGGCATCACCGTGCACCCGGGCGAGCAAGGCCGCCTGGTGCAGAGCCTGGGCAGCAGCAACTGCCTGATCCTGCGCAACCATGGCCTGCTGGTGACGGGCCGCAATGTGCCCGAGGCCTTCTACTTCAATTACGTGCTGCAGCGCGCCTGCGAGGTGCAGGTGCTGGCCGACTCCATGGCCGGCGCCAATGTGCTGATCGCGGCGCAGGCGCTGGCGGTTTCGTCGCGTGATGTGGGCCTGACCGACCCGGACAACGACCTGTATGCCAAATTGTTCTGGGCCGCGGTGCGCAGGGCAGGGCTGACCCTCTATGACCTGGTGCAGGCACCGGCATAAACTCCGGGGTCTTTGAACAGGTTCTTGAATCCGTTCCATTACAAACAATGAGGAGACCGACCATGACCGCTTCCACATCCCTGTCGCGCCGCGACGCCCTGCAATGGGCCCTTGCCGGCGCCGCAGGCAGCCTGCCCTTGATGGCCCAGGCCCAGGCCATCGACACCGTGAAGATCCTGGCCGGCTTTGCCGCCGGCGGCACGGTGGACACCCTGGCGCGCCGCGTGGCCACCCAGATCACCGGCGGCTACGCCAAGTCGGCCGTGGTGGAGAACAAGACCGGCGCTGGCGGGCAGATCGCCATCACCACGCTCAAGACCTTGCCCGCGGACGGCGCCACCTGGCTGGTGACCCCCATGTCCATGCTGGGCATCTACCCCCACACCTACAAGAAGCTGCCCTACGACCCCGTGGCCGACGTGACCCCGGTCTCGCTGGGCGTGGTGTTCGACATGGGCTTTGCCGTGGGCCCGCAGGTGCCCGTGTCGGTGAAGACCGTGCCCGAGTTCCTGGACTGGTGCAAGGCCAACCCTACGGGCGCCAACTTCGGCTCACCCGCGCCGGGATCGGTGCCGCATTTCGTGGGCGAACTCATCAGCCGCGCCGGCAAGGTGGACATGCGCCATGTGGGCTTCCGTGGCTCGCAGCCCGCCATCCTGGACTTGCTGGGCGGGCAGATCGCGGCGGTCTCGGCCCCGGTGGGCGAATTCCTGCCCCACCTGCAAGGCGGCAAGATCCGCGTGCTGGCCACCTCGGGCGCCACGCGCAACAAATTCATGCCCAACGTGAGCACCCTGGTGGAGCAGGGGTACAAGGACATGGCCTACAACGAATGGTTCGGCTTCTTCCTGCCGGGCAAGGCACCGGCCGAACTGGTGGCCAAGGCCAATGCGGCCATCCGCACGGCGCTGGTGGACAAGGATGTGATCGCCGGACTGGCGGCGATGGGGCTGGAGGCGCGTTCATCCACTCCGGCCGAACTGGCGGCGGCGCTCAAGGCCGACACCGAGCGCTGGGGCCCGATCGTCAAGGCCATCGGCTTCACGGCCGAGTCCTGATTCCCACCGGGCCGGCCGGGGAACTTGCCGTTCGTTCTACAGGCGGGGTCGCCGGTCGCTGACTTGGTGGCTGGTGCCCGGCATCGACAGTGGGGTGCATGTGCCGATCCCACGCCAGTCAACTTGCCAGCCTGTGGGCGCCTGGAGATCTCTCAAGGCCGCGGCGCGGGTGGCGCTTGGCGTCCGGAAGCGCGGAAATGCCGCGGCCCTTTTACTTGGGCCCTGCCAGGTAGGCGGCAAGCCCGCGAGCGGCGGGCCCATATGCGTCTCGGCCCTGTAACGCCGGGAATCACATGGCAGGCGTTGCAGGCACCCTGGTGCATGGCCTGGCGGCCCAGCACCCGCGGACGCGTTGCTGTCCGGCATGCGCTGGCCTGCATGGTCCCGCCGCTCGAACTCTTTCCCTTTGCCAGTTCGGCCGCCCATGGCGGCCATCGCACCCATCGGCCTGGCCCTGCTGTTGCGCGACGGCGCGCTCATGGTCGTGGCCTCTCTGCTGGCGTGCGGGGCCGCAGGGCTGCTGATCGCAAGCCTGCTGTGAGAACCACGGACGCTACAGCACCCGCTACTGGGGCATCTGTAGCAGCACCAGGGCCTCGCTGAGCTCCGCCCGGCGGCGCGCCGCCTCTTCCTGGCGGATGGGGGCATTGGCGCGCTGGTGCTGCTCGCGTGCGTTGTTGCGCCGGCTCATCATCTCCTGGTCGAGCAGACTGCGTTCGTTGAGGAATTCGCCATACCCTGCCTGCCCGACGTACAGGCGCGACAGCAGCACCGTGAAGCGGGAGTTCTCTTCCTCCACGATGTCTGCATAGGCCGGTGGCGCGTTGGTGAGGCGGAACTCCGCCCCCCGGTTCACGCAGTCCTTGCGCAGGCCCGCCCAGGACTGGATGGCTTTCTTCTCCTCGGCAGTGGGCATGGCCGTGCTGCTGCGCAGGGCCAGGGGCGGGGCGTCCGCATCGGCCAGGCTGCCCACGCGGGGCTTGAGCACGGCCAGTGTCGCATCGCCGTCCAGCGCGGCCAGGCAGGTGGCGGTGGGGTCGTCGGCCGCCGTGCGCGCCACGGGGGCGGGTCCGTTGCTGCTGCACCCGGCCAGCGTGACCATCGCAAGGCAGGCAGTGGTGAGGGCAAGGGTCTTCATGGTCGGGCCTTTCATGGGTCGGTGCGCGGTAGCCGCAGGGCCGGCGGCATGCCACGCATGGCCGGCGGGACGTGTGCTTTCACTGTAACCAGCGCTTGCGATTTGGGAAGCCCGCCCGGAGGGGTCGCGCGCTCTTCCTACACCCGATCGGGAATCCGTGAAGAACAGGGACTGCGCGAGGCAGGCAATTGGCTGGCCTCCTACATTCTTGGCCCTCAGGTTGAGGCCCAATTCCGACCACCCACCACCCCAGCAGCAAGCACCATGGATTCCATCAACCAGAACCAGTCCGAAGACACGCACCAGCACCTGAGCGGGGCCGAGGCCACGCGGCGCATCCGCGAGATGGCCGAGGACGCGAAGTCCTGCTTCTTTTGCACCAACGCACCCCACAGCGAGACCCGCGGCACCCGGCCCATGGGCGTGGAGAAGGTCGACGAGCATGGCCGCCTGTGGTTCCTGAGCGCGTCCGACAGCCACAAGAACCGTGAGATCGAGGCCGACCCCCAGGTGCGCATCTTCATGCAGGGCTCCAAGCACGCAGGCTTTCTCGTGCTCGACTGCACGGCCCGCATCCACCGCGACCAGGCCCTCATCGACGAACTGTGGGACCCGCTGATGAAGACCTGGTTCACCGAGGGCAAGGGCGACCCGCGCATCACCGTGATCGAAGTGGTGCCGCAGTCGGGCTACTACTGGGACAACAAGCACGGCAGCCTGGTGGCGGCCACCAAGATGGTGATCGGCGCCGCCATCGGCAAGACGCTGGACGACTCCGTCGAAGGGCAATTGCACCCATGACGGCGGGCCTGCGGTGGCTGGCCCGCGCCATCGCCGACCTGCCCGTGGTGGGGGTGTTCGTGCTGGCGGTGCGCAACTACATCCTGCACCAGAGCGCGAACCAGGCGGGCAGCCTGGCGTTCTCGTCGGTGCTGGCCATGTTTCCGCTGCTGATACTGTTGTCCGCAGCGGCGGGCTTCTTCGGGCAGCCCGGTGAGGCAGCGGCGCTTGCCGAGCGTGTGATGGGCTATGCACCGCAGGTGGTGCGCGATGCCATGCAGCCCGTGATCCACCAGGTGCTGGCGCAGCGCAATGAGGCCTTGCTCACGGTGGGCCTGGTGGTGACGCTGTGGACCAGCTCCTCGGGCATGCAGGCCGTGCGCTCGGCCCTGAACCGCTCGTACGGCATCGCGCGCGGCATGCCCTTCTGGAAGGCGCGCATCAAGGTCACGGTCTTCACGGTCATCGTCGGCCTGGGGATGCTGCTGGTGTTCAGCTCCGTGATCATCATGCCGCGCATCTGGCAGTTCGTGGTGTCCAGCGTGGCAGAGGGGCAGGAGGTGGTCTGGCTCTACGACAGCGTGCGCTATGGCGCAGCCTATGTGACGCTGGTGCTGCTGTATGCGCTGCTCTACGGCTGGCTGCCCGATATTCCGCAGCGCCTGGGCACGGTGCTGCCCGGGGCTTTGGTGGGCGCAGCACTGTGGGTGGCTGCCGCTGCGACCCTGTCGTATTCGCTGCGCACCGCCGGCAAGCTGGTGCTCATCTACGGCAGCTTCGCGGGCGTGGTGGCCACGCTGGTGTTTCTCTACATCAGCGCGACCACGCTGATCTTCGGTGCTGAAATCAATGCCGTGCTGCGCGAAAGGCAACTGCCCCCAGAGCCCTCAGCAAGCGGTTCCGGCTGATCCGCCGGGCGGGGGGAGTTCTCAGGACCTCATGGCACCGGGGCTGGTGCCGTAGTGCTTGCGGAACAGCCGCGCCAGGCTGCTGGCATTGCCCAGGCCGACCTCGTCGGCAATGGCCGCCAGGCTGTGGTGCGAGTGGGTCACGCGCCAGTGGGCGTGCTCCATGCGCATCCGGGTCCAGTGGTCGTGCGCGCTCATGCCAAAGCGCTCGGCGAACAGCCGGTCGAGCTGGCGGCGGCCGATGCCGATGCGCTGGGCCAGATCGGCCACGGTCATGCCGTCGGCCATAGAACTGCGCATCAGCGCCACGGCGCGCGCCAGGTGGCGGCCCAGGTCGGGCCCGCCGCCGTCCATGGACTGCAGCTGGTGGCCCTGGTGCCGGGGTGCGTCCACCAGCATGTCGGCCAGGCCCTTGAAGGCGCGCACCCGGCCGCAGTGGCGCGACAGCAGCTCCACCGCCATGTCGATGGCGGCCGTGCCGCCCGCGCAGGTGATGCGGTCGCGGTCGAAGCAGTAGATCTGCTCGCTGGCCACCGCGATGCGCGGAAACGCACCGCGGAACTCGGCCACGTGGCGCCAGTGCAGCGCCACGCGGTGGCCGCGCAGCAGGCCCGCCTCGGCCAGCAGAAAGCTGGCGTTGTCGATGGCCACCAGCGGCAGGCCGCGCGCCGCCGCCTTGCGCAGCACCGGGCCATAGGCCTGCACGTACCCGCGCGAGGCCTGCACCGTGCGGCTGCCAAAGACCACCAGGTAATCGAACGCCGCCAGGTCCACGGCATTGGCCGTGGTATCCATGGCGACCTGTACTCCGCTGCTGGAGACTACAGGGTTGCCATCGATGCCCAGCAAGGTCCACGCGCAGTAGCGCTGGCGGCTGCGGTCCTCGTCGTCGGCCGAAAAACGCAGCTTGTCCAGAAAGCCGCCAAAGGGCAGCAGGGCGAAGCCGGGCAGCGGCAGCAGCAACAGGCGCACATCGGGGCGGGGCAGGGCGCTGGCGGTTGCGGCGGTCATGGTGATGTCCAATTTGGTATGGATGATAGCCATATTGAATGCTGCCCAGGCAGCAATGCGCGCCTAGACTGCAGGCCATGTCTCAGAGGATGGTGCTGAAATGGATCTGAAAATCTGGCTGGTCTACCTGCTCGCGGTGGTCGGCCTGTCGCTGGCCCCTGGCCCCAACAGCCTGCTGGTGCTGGCCCATGGCGCGATGCACGGGCGGGCACGCACGCTGTGGACCATTGGCGGGGGCGCGGTGGGCTTTTTCTGCCTGATCGGGCTGTCCATGCTGGGCATCGGCGCCCTGCTGCAGTCGTCGGCCCATGCGCTCACGTTGATGAAGTGGGTGGGCGGCGCCTACCTGGTGTGGCTGGGCATCCAGCTGTGGCGCGCGCCGGCCATGCAGCTGCAAGCCTTGCCGACGGCTCGGGGCGGGCAGGCGATCACCGTCGGCCGGCTGTTCCGCCAGGGGCTGCTGGCGGCCATCTCCAACCCCAAGGTGCTGCTGTTCTATGGCGCCTTTTTACCGCAGTTCATCGTGCCGGGGCGCGAATTGTGGCTGCAGTTCGTGGTCATGGCGGGCACCTTCGCGGCGGTGGAATGCCTGGTGGAGCTTGGTCTGGCCGGCCTGGCGCACCGCATCCGCCCCTGGCTGCAGCGCACGGGCCGCAAGTTCAACCGTTCCTGCGGCGCACTGTTTGGCCTGATGGGAGCGGCCCTGCCCATGACGCACTGATGCATCCCGGTTTACAGTGCAGGCTGCACAGTATCTGGGAGCAAGGCATGCGTGGGTTGTTTGGTCTGGTCGGTTTGATCGTGGTGCTGGCCATCGTGGGCATCGTGGCCAAGAAGCAGCTCTCATCCACGCGCGCCCCCGCGGCTGCGCTGCAGCAGGCGCCCATCCCCGGCACCGGGGCATCGTCCCCCTTGATCAACCCCACGGGCAATGTGCGCGAGCAGAGCCAGCAGGTGCAGCAGCAAGTCCAGCAGCAGCTGGACGACATCATGAAGCAGCGCACGCAAACGCTGCCTGAAGCCGACAAGTGATGGCTGCTGCGGTGCTGAGCGACGAAGACGGCATGCGCCTGGCACTGGCCGAGGCGCGCGCCGCGGCCGATGCGGGCGAGGTGCCCGTGGGCGCCGTGGTGGTCCAGGACGGCCAGGTCATCGCCACCGGCCGCAATGCCCCCGTGCAGGCCAACGACCCGACTGCGCATGCCGAGATCGTGGCCTTGCGCGCGGCGGCGCAGCGGCTGGGCAACTACCGGCTCGACGGCTGCACCCTCTACGTCACGCTGGAGCCCTGCGCCATGTGCAGCGGCGCCATGCTGCATTCGCGCCTGGCGCGTGTGGTCTATGGCGCCACGGAGCCGAAGACGGGTGCCGCAGGTTCGGTGCTGGACCTGTTTGCCAACACCGCCATCAACCACCAGACGCAGGTGCAGGGCGGGGTGCTGGCCCCTGAGTGCAGCGCGCTGCTCACCGGCTTCTTTGGCGCGCGGCGCAGCCAGCAGCTCGCCGATGACCTGGCGCGCCACCCGCTGCGCGACGATGCGCTGCGCACGTCCGATGCTGCCTTTGCCGACCTGCCCGGCTACCCCTGGTCGCCGCAGTATGTGAGCGACCTGCCCAGCCTGGCCGGCCTGCGCCTGCACTACCTCGACGAAGGCCCGCGGGACGCGCCGCGCACCTGGCTGTGCCTGCATGGCAACCCGGCCTGGAGCTATCTGTACCGCCACATGCTGCCCGTGTGGCTGGCGGCGGGCGACCGCGTGGTGGCGCCCGACCTGATCGGCTTCGGCAAGAGCGACAAGCCCAAGAAGGAAGCCGTGCACCAGTTCGAATGGCACCGCCAGGTGCTGCTGGAGCTGGTGGAGCGCCTCAACCTGCAGCGCACCGTGCTGGTGGTGCAGGACTGGGGCGGCATCCTGGGCCTGACCCTGCCCATGGACTGCCCGGAGCGCTTTGGCGGCCTGCTGGTGATGAACACCTTGCTCGCCACGGGCGATGTGCCGTTGCCGCAGGGCTTTGTGGACTGGCGCGCCATGTGCCGCGACAAGCCGCTTTTTGGCGTGGGCCGGCTGCTGGCGCGCGGCAACCCGCAACTGTCTGCGGCCGAATGCGCAGCCTACGATGCGCCGTTCCCCGACAAGGGCTACCGCGCCGCGCTGCGCGCGTTCCCGGAGTGCGTGCCGGCGGGGCCCGGTGACCCGGGCGCCGCGCTCTCGCGCCAGGCGCGTGATTTCTGGCGCCAGCAGTGGCAAGGCCGGAGCCTGATGGCGGTGGGCGCGCAGGACCCGGTACTGGGCCCTGCGACCATGCGGGCGCTGCGGGCAGACATCCGCGGCTGCCCGGATCCCATCGTGCTGCCACAGGCCGGCCACTTCGTGCAGGAGCATGGCCGGAGCATTGCCGAGCGGGCTGTGGAATACTTCGCACCCTGACCGCACGCCAGCGCCTTTTCGCGCAGCCAGCGCCGAATCCACTGGAGCAGGCCCGACACCGGCGCCTGAACGCTTTGAACAACGATCACGACCACCACCATCACGGGCATCACCATGGCGACTGCGGCCATGACCATGGCCCCAAGCACATCTATATCTACTCGCCGTCGAGCGCCGTGCGCGACAAGGCCGCATTCAAGCGCGGCATCGCCCGCCTGAAGGCCCTGGGCCACGAGGTGGAGGTGGATGTGGACGCGCTGGCCAGCCACACCCGCTTTGCCGGTGACGATGCCACCCGCCTGGCGGCCATCCACCGTGCGGCCGCCCGCGGCGCCGACGGGGCGCTGATCTCGCGCGGCGGCTACGGGCTCTCGCGCATCCTGCCGGGCATCCGCTATAAAGCGGTGGCCAAGGCCATCGCCAAGGGCATGAAGTTCGTCGGCCTGAGCGATTTCACGGCCTTCCAGAATGCGCTGCTGGCGCAGACCGGTGCCATCAGCTGGTCCGGCCCGGCACTGGGCGCGGATTTCGGTGTCGAGGGCGAGCCCGACGACATCATGGAAGCCTGCTTCGACGACCTGCTCACCGGCCACGGCGAAGGCACGGGCTGGCGCATGCCCCGCGAAAAGCCCGATGCCGCCACCGGCAAGCCCGCCGTACCCGACATCTACGTGAAGAGCGCCCAACTCTGGGGCGGCAACCTGGCCGTGCTGGCCTCGCTGGTGGGTACGCCCTACCTGCCCCAGGTGAAGGGCGGCATTTTGTTCCTCGAAGACGTGAACGAACACCCTTACCGCATCGAACGCCTGCTCACGCAACTGCTCCACGCCGGCGTGCTGGCGCAGCAAAAGGCCGTGGTGCTGGGCCAGTTCACCCAGTTCAAGCTGGTGCCGCACGACAAGGGCTACAAACTGCAATCGGTGGTGGACTGGCTGCGCACGCAGATCAAGGCCCCGGTGCTGACCAACCTGCCGTTCGGGCATGTAGAGACCAAGGTGCTGCTGCCGGTGGGGGCGACGGTGTCGCTGTCGGTGGAAGAGCGCGACGCCCTGATCTACTGGGGACATATTGGCTAACACCCCCTGACACGCTTCGCGTCGTCCCCCTCTCTCGTCTTGCAGCACAAGTCGGGAGGGGACACCCCCGGTGGTGCGGGGCGGCCCATGCAATGGGGTGCTGGCTTTGGCAGAGCGCGTTCAATCAGAGCGCACTGCG
>NZ_JBKDTZ010000325.1:0-4821 GCF_046339755.1 Acidovorax sp.
CGTCCCGGTCGACCACGGTCTTCACGGGCTTCTTGAGGCCCAGGGGACCGAGGTAGCCGGGCTTGCAGCCGAAGTGCTCCTCGATTTCACCGAGGGTGGCGAAGCGGAAACCCGAAAGGCCGGGCACCTTGCCAGCCTTGATCTCGTTCATGTCATGGTCGCCTCGCAGCAGCAGCAGCCAGACCTGGGTCTTGACGGTCTCGCCCGCCTCGTTGATCTCGTCAGTGGCCAACACCAGCGACTTGACCGTGGTATTGAGCGGCACCTTGAGCAGTTCGGCCACATCGGCACAGGTGCTCTTGCCGGGCGTGGGGGTCTTGGTCAGGGCCTGGGAGGCAGCGCCGCGCGGGCCTGTGGGCGCCAGGGCCTCGGCCTTTTCCATGTTGGCGGCATAGTCGCTGCCGGGGCAGTAGACGATGGCGTCTTCGCCGGTGGCGGCGATCACCTGGAATTCCTCGCTCAGGTCCCCCCCGATGGCGCCGCTGTCGGCTGCCACGGCACGGTAGGTCAGACCGAAGCGGTCGAAGATGCGGCGGTAGGCCTGGGCCATGACCTGGTAGCTCGCCTTGGCAGCCGCCTGATCGCGGTCGAAGCTGTAGGCGTCCTTCATCGTGAACTCGCGGCCGCGCATCAGTCCAAAGCGCGGACGGCGCTCGTCACGGAACTTGGTTTGGATCTGGTAGAAGTTTTTTGGCAACTTTTTGTAGCTGCGCAGTTCCTGGCGAGCGATGTCAGTAATCACTTCTTCGCTGGTGGGCTGAATCACGAAGTCGCGGCCATGGCGGTCCTGGATGCGCAGCAGTTCCGGGCCCATCTTCTCGAAGCGGCCGGTTTCCTGCCACAGTTCGGCCGGCTGGACCACGGGCATGGTCAACTCCACGGCGCCGGCCCGGTTCATCTCCTCGCGCACGATGGCCTCGACCTTGCGCACCACGCGCAGCCCCATGGGCATGTAGTTGTAGATGCCCGCGCCCAGCTTCTTGATCAGGCCGGCGCGCGTCATCAACTGGTGGCTCACCACCTCGGCATCGGCAGGCGCTTCCGTGAGGGTGGAAATGAAGAATTGGGAGGCTTTCATGCTGGGGCGAAGGGCGTTCAGGGGCAGCCCACTTGCTGCGCTCTAAGCGCCGTGCATAATGGACACAGTTTAAAAATTTGGGGTTTGATTATGCTTGACCGGGACGGCTTTCGGCCGAACGTCGGCATCATCCTGCTCAACCAGAAGAACCAGGTGTTCTGGGGCAAACGCATCCGCACCCACAGCTGGCAATTCCCTCAGGGTGGCATTGACCGAGGGGAGACCCCCGAACAGGCCATGTACAGGGAGTTGCACGAGGAAGTGGGGCTGCACCCCAACCATGTGCGTTTGGTAGCCCGCACCCGGGACTGGTTGCGCTACGAGGTGCCTGACCGGTACATCCGCCGCGATGCGCGCGGACACTACAAGGGCCAGAAACAGATTTGGTATCTGCTGCAACTGGTGGGACACGACTGGGATTTGAACCTGCGTGCCACCAACCACCCGGAGTTCGACGCCTGGCGTTGGAACGATTACTGGGTGCCATTGGATGTGGTCGTGGAGTTCAAGCGCGGTGTGTATGAAATGGCGCTGACGGAGTTGGCGCGCTTTCTGCCGCGCAACGAGCAGCGCAACCGCTACCTGCGCAGTGGCATGCGCGCGCGCGATGGCGAGCACGCGGGCAGCGCCATGTTCCGCACGGGTTCGCTGCTGGTGAACCCGGGTATGGAACTGCCGCCGGGCGCCAGTTTCGACCCCGATCCGCAAAGCAGCAGGCCCATGGCATTGCAGGAGCTGCCTGGGTCGTCCGCTCTGGATACGGAAAGCAGCAGCGTCCCGCCCCCCGCCAAGTAGGCGCGCGTGCGCAGCCCCTGCCCGGGCTGCAGGCCGGCGCCGGCGAGTTGGCACCGTCCCGGCATGGCCTGCGAGCATCACGCGATGGTGAGCACCATGTTGTCGCGGTGCACCATCTCGGCTTCGGCCACATAACCGAGCAGGCGCTCGAATTCCGCGGAGGACTTGCGGCACAGCAGGCGCGCCTCGGCGCTGGCGTAGTTGGCCAGGCCCCGGGCGATCTCCACCCCGGCCGGGTCGCGGACGGCAATCACGTCGCCGCGCGAGAAGTCCCCTTCCACGGCCGTCATGCCGATGGGCAGCAGGCTCTTGCCTTCATCGCGCACCTTGGCCGCGGCGCCGGCATCGACCAGTACGGCCCCACGCAGCTGCAGGTGGTCGGCCATCCATTGCTTGCGGGCCTGCTTCTTTTGCGTCTGCGCCACCAGCAGGGTGCCCAGTGCCTCGCCCTGGACCAGGCGCACCAGCACATCTGGCTCGCGCCCCCAGGCGATGACGGTGGAGGCCCCTGAGCCGGCGGCGCGCTTGGCCGCCAGTATCTTGGTGATCATGCCGCCCTTGCCGATGCTGGAGCCGGCGCCGCCGGCCATGGCTTCAAGTGCCAGGTCGCCGGCCTTGGCTTCGTGCACGAACTGCGCAGATGGGTCGCGGCGCGGGTCGGCCGTGTACAGGCCCTTCTGGTCCGTGAGGATGACGAGGGCATCGGCCTCGACCAGGTTGGCCACCAGGGCACCCAGGGTGTCGTTGTCGCCGAACTTGATTTCGTCGTTGACGACCGTGTCGTTTTCGTTGATCACCGGCACCACACCCAGGCGCAACAGGGTGAGCAGGGTGGAGCGCGCGTTCAGGTAGCGTTCGCGGTCGGCCAGGTCGGCGTGGGTGAGCAGCACCTGGGCACTGCCCATGCCCTGCTCGCGCAGCTTGGTCTCGTACATCTGGGCCAGGCCCATCTGGCCGACGGCCGCTGCCGCCTGCAGTTCGTGCACTTCGTGAGGACGGGTGTTCCAGCCCAGACGCTTCATGCCTTCGGCAATGGCGCCGCTGGAGACCATGACCACCTCGCGCGGTGCGCCGCCGCCCTCGCCCCGCACCAAGGCGGCCAATTGCCGGCTCCATTCGCCGATGGCCGCCTCATCAAGGCCCCGGCCTTCGTTGGTGACCAGGCTGGAGCCTACCTTGACGACGATTCGGCGGGCGTCCCGCAGCACACTGGAAACCATGTTTGTTTCTTTTGCCTCTTGTCGCTGAACGGCCCGGAAGGAGCCGCCATCACTGCATTGTTCTTTGGTGGCCCATGCCTGGCATGGGCCCTCGGACGGTGGCCTCAGTCAGGAGCGTCCCCGGCGAAGCGCGGATCGATTTCCTCGGGCGTGTTTTCCGAGCGCTGCTCGGCCTGCACGTGGCGGTAGATGGCATGGATCAGTGGCTCGCAGCCTTCGCGGGTCAGCGCCGAGATCTGGAACACTGGCCCCTTCCACTTGAAACGCTTGACGAAGTCCTTCACGCGCTGCTCCCGCTCTTCGGTCGGCACCATGTCCAGCTTGTTGAGCACCAGCCAGCGTGGTTTGTCATGCAGCTCCTGGTCGTATTTCTTGAGCTCACCCACGATGGCCTTGGCCTGCGCCACCGGATCAACCGCATCATCGAACGGCGCCATGTCCACGATGTGCAGCAGCAGGCGGGTGCGCTGCAGATGCCGCAGGAACTGGTGGCCCAGGCCCGCGCCTTCGGAAGCGCCTTCGATCAGACCAGGAATGTCTGCGATGACGAAGCTTTGCTCAGGCGCCACACGCACCACACCCAGATTCGGGTGCAAGGTAGTGAAGGGGTCGTCCGCGATCTTGGGCCGCGCATTGGACACAGCGGCGATGAAGGTGGATTTGCCTGCGTTGGGCATGCCCAGCAAGCCGACGTCGGCCAGCACCTTGAGCTCGAGCTTGAGGTTCTTCTTCTCACCGGGCCAACCGGGCGTCTTCTGCCGGGGTGCGCGGTTGATGGCGCTCTTGAAGCGCAGGTTGCCGAAACCGCCGTCGCCGCCCTTGGCGATGGTGACCAGCTCACCCGGGTTGAGCAACTCGTACAGCACCTCGCCGGTTTCAGCATCGGAGAAGATCGTGCCCACGGGCACCTTCAAGGTGATGTCCGCACCGGCAGCGCCGAACATGTCGGAGCCCATGCCGTGCTCGCCGCGCTTGGCCTCGTGCCGGCGCGAGTAGCGAAAATCGACCAGGGTGTTCAGGTTCGGATCTGCCACGGCGAACACGTGCCCGCCCCGGCCGCCATCGCCCCCATTGGGACCGCCGAACTCCTTGTACTTTTCGTGCCGGAACGACACGCAGCCATTGCCGCCATCACCGGCGGCAATGTCAATATAGGCTTCATCGACGAACTTCATGGGTATCCAGTTTACAAAAGAGCGCTGCGCAGGAGAATCACCAATGAAGGAGCAGCAGGGCTTTGCTCTTTTCGAGGGGCGTCCGAGACGCCGACAGGACGCGCCGGAGGGAAGTCGCAGGCGTCCAAACAACAAAGCCCCGACCAGGCGGGGCTTCGTTTGCTGCCGGGGTGAAAACCCTCAGGCGGCCGTCACATTGACTGTCGACTTGGACAGGGCACCCTTGGTGCCGAACGACACGTGGCCGTCCACCAGTGCGAACAGGGTGTGGTCCTTGCCCACGCCCACATTGGTACCGGGGTGGAAACGCGTACCGCGCTGGCGCACGATGATGGAGCCAGCACTGATCAGTTCACCACCGAACGCCTTGACGCCCAGCATCTTTGGCTTGGAGTCACGTCCGTTTCGCGTAGAGCCGCCGCCTTTCTTCCTTGCCATGAGTCATTCTCCTCTATCCAGCGTTGATGGCTTGGATCTGGATTTGAGTTTAGTTCTGGCGATGGCCTTGACGCTTTTGATAGTGCTTGCGACGACGCATCTTGAAGATCTTCAC
>NZ_JBKDTZ010000326.1:0-29084 GCF_046339755.1 Acidovorax sp.
GCCAGCTCGCACCTGCCGAACCGCCTCCAGTTTGAACTCCCGCGTGTACTGCGCACGCACTTGCTTGTCACTCATTGCTCAACTCCTTGTCGGTATTTTCAACAAGGGTTAAGAACTCCACTTTTCAGGGGCAACCTCAGAACGCCTCAAAGCGGCCCTGTCGCAGCAGGCGATCGACGCCTCGTCCGTCGATGAACTCCTCGCCTCCGCCCAGGAATGGCTCTTCGACAACAGGATCGTCCTGCCAGGCCAGCGTGTGGTGCTCGACCTGGCCCGATCTGCGTTTCAGGTTGTCGAGAACCTGGCCCTGGCAACAATTCGAGCAGCGGTCACTCCAGTACGCCTTCGCGCGGTGCTCAAGGTCATGCACGAAGAGAGTCCGACTCCTGGCATCTCGTTGCTGGAGTGGTTGAAGCAATCGGCCGGCAAACACGGGGTGAAGGGCCTCAAAGAAGTGAACTCACGCATTGATGCGCTCAAGACGCTGGGCGTGCACCTGTGGGACCTGCAAGGGCTCTCGATTGGGCGCATCCATGCGTTCGCCCAGGCCGTGGTCAATCGGCCGCCCTCCGAAACCGCACGCCGCATCGAGGACACCCGCTCAATCGAGATCGTGTGCTTCCTCAAGCACCTGCTCGGTGAGCTCAGCGATGAGGCGATTTTTCGGAACAATCGGCACACCAGCGATTTCGTCCACAGGGCTAAAAAGCGTGTCCAAGCCAAACAGGCACAGCGTGCAATCGAGTACCGCCATTCCATCGAATCGATGCGGAGCATTGCTGCGGACAGCGGGCGTGAGGCGCATGAACGGCTGGCAGCCATCATGGCGCTGGCTGACGATATGCTGGGCCGTCCGCTGGTCAGCCAGGCTGAGGTTGTCCGGGAAACCTTGACCGAGCAGAGCGCTCAGGTTCGCACGATCCTGGACGGCATGGGCTGCCTGGACTTAAAGGGCGATCCCGAGCATGCCGACAGCCGCCTGGTGTTGGCATTGCAGGCGCTGCGCGCAGCAGGCGCCAAGGAGCTTCCAGTTGACTTTGACACCTCCCTGGTCGAACCGAAATGGCGCCCCTTTCTCGATGTTCCTGATCGCAAGGCGGCACTCAGGGCTTTCGAAGGTTGCGCATTAATGCGCATTAGCAAAGGGCTGCGGGAAGGAAGCCTGTATGTGAACCACAGCGCTACCTACCAGAACAAGGCGAGTTTGCTGATTCCGCAGGACGAGTGGGAGCGCGACAAGGTCGCCCTCTGCGAAGCCTATGGCTTGGAACTGGATCCACGAAAAGCGCTTGACCTCCAGTACGAGCTGCTGCGTTCCGGCCTTGCCGATGTGGAGGTCGGGCTGGAAAAAGGCCTGCTTGAGATCGATGAAGACGGCTGCGTGCGTATACCTGCGATTCGCGCCGCGGAGGAAGACCCGGAACTTCGACACACGAATCAACGCCTGAGCGACTTGATTGGCGCAACCCAGCTGCCGGACGTCATTTTGGAGATCGACAGTCGGACCCAAATCAGCACCATGCTGCTGGGCCGCCAGCCGGAAGACGCCGAAGAACTCATCGCACTGTATGCGGGCTTGCTCGCGCACGGCACAGAGATCGACGCCAAGGCGGCAGCAGCCATGATTCCCGGCGTGCCCGTCAGCCGCGTATCGGCCGCCATGCGCATGCTCGAGGCGCCTGGCCGGCTGCGCTCCGCCAACGATAGCGTGGTGGCATTCCAGCAGCGGTTTCCGATCGTCAAGCTGTGGAGCGATGGGAAGAAGGCCTCCTCGGACATGATGGCGCTCGACGCAACTCGCCACCTGTCCATTGCCCGCACCGATCCCCGTCGCAAGACCGCGGCGGCAGGCATCTACACCCATATCCTGGGCAGCTACCCGGTCATCTTTGACCAACCCATCGTGTTGTTGACGCGCCAGGACGCGCCGGCAGTGCATGGGATCGAAGCCTACAACTCGAACAGCGAAGACCGCATCAAAGTCGACCTTTTGGCGGTGGACACCCACGGCTACACCTACTCAGGCATGAGCGTGGCCAAGCTGCTGAAGTTCGACTTGTGCCCCCAGTTGGCCGGCCTACCAGACCGCAAGATCTGGACACCCCGCTCGATCAAGGTGTCCGAGGCCCTCGAGCAAATCGCCATACCAGCCATCACAGAAAAAGCTATCCGGGAAGGCTGGGACCAGACTATGCGCCTTATTGCCTCGATCAAGTCTGGCCGCGTGAGCGTCGCTTGGGCGCTGGCCCGCCACGGGAGCGCAGCGGCCGGGGATGACGTTCGCCGCTGCCTGGACCAGTACGGCCGCCTGCTGCGATCGGTGTTCCTGTGCGACTATTTCACCAACGACGTCTTCCGGCGGGAAATCCACACTTTGCTCAACCGCGGTGAGTCGGTGCACCTCCTTCAGCGGGCCATCTACTACGGTCGAATCACCGCCGAAAGAGGCCGCCGCCGCGATGAACTCAAGTCGATTTCGGGATCGCATGCGCTCTTGACGAACGTCGTGATCGGCTGGAACACGATGAAACTGCAGGAAACCGTAGATCGTCTGAAGTCCAGCGGGCAACGCATTGACGACAGCATCCTGCGCCGAATCGGGCCGGTCCACTTCGGGCACATCAACTTCCGGGGCACCATGAGCTTCAGTGTTGCCCGGTATGCCAGCGTGCTTTTGAAGGGCGAAATGGCCTCGAAACGCGCTCCCGCAAAACGGGCCGAAAAATGACCCTATTTCGCCGTTTTGCATTTCCGTCTGCAAAATCGGAAAGCTGCTCTATATAAATCAACGACTTAGCGCACCCTTGCATTTCGCCATTTCATTTATTCCGTGCAAAAAAGGAAATGCCCGACTAAATAAGTAGGCTATTTGGCGCTCGGCGGAGAAGTCGTTCAGGGCGCAAATTATTCCGTTGGCGGCCCAACGTTTACCCCCGCTTGCGCCAGTTGCCCAAGCGTCACCAGCTCAGAAGGCATGTGGAGCACCCGGATGTTGGCGAGCGCCTGTATCGCGTCGCGCTTGGACCAAATGTCTGTCTTGTCGCTCGTGAGAAAGACCGAGCAACCGGCCTTGGCCGCCGAATCGAGGTGCTGTGCGTCGACCTGGGCGCCCAACAACTTGCGTAGCGGTTCGAAGAGAGCGGACGATTTGTAGTCGTTCCAGGTTCCAGGAGCCTCTTTCCAACTCAGATTGCTCTGCTTCCAGGTAGCGCCCGAGCCGGGGACGAAGGTCTTGACCCGGCGATTTCGCTGCTCGAAAGGAAAGTAATGGGTTTTCAGAAGGCCCGCAGCCTCCAAGGCGGCCACTTCCTTGAGCATTCCGCCGGTGTCCACATACACGAGAAGCATCTCATCTCCCAGAATTTGATGGGCTCAGTGGCTCACGGTTGAGCGAGCTCGTTGCGTTGGGTGCCAACGAACATCGGTTGAGTTGCCCGCCAGCCTTCAGCTGGCAAGATTCGTTTGCAGGTCGGCTTCAACTGGGCCAGATGCGGATGGCTCTCTCCTGGAGAGTCTTAAATTCGCCGAGCGTCCCGCCAGGCTGATCTTCAATGAATTTGGTCCCCTCGTACTGGGCTTCGTTGGCTGACTTCAAGACCCAATTCCAGCGGGCCAGGGCTCCACGCTTGTCCTGCCAGGGTTCTTCGAAGTCGTTGCCGTTCACCACCACCAAGCAGTCGATGCCGCTCGGCTGGGGCAATGCCGCGCGCACAGCGGCGAGAAACCCGGATGAGCCGAACACAAGCAGGTCTGTGTCCGAGCCCGCCTGGGCTCGGCCACTGGCCTGCGAGCCGATCAGCCACACCGATGAAGGCAGTACCGGGAGACCCGTCAGGGAGTCGACGAAGGTGCGCACGTAAGGGGCAAGAATCGGCTGCATGCTGGCCTTTGGTTGGAGAGTTGTCCAGACAACGTCAGAGGCCGCTTTCGAAGCGCTCCTGTAGTCCCGCGGTTGGGACATCAAGGTACCTCAATGCCGACTCCATGTCACGCCATCCAACGTACTCCATCATCTCCTTGATGTCCCACCCACTGGCGCGTGCCCATCCGGCAAATCCGCGCCGCAGCGAATGGCTCGAGTAGCCCTCGGCAGACTCGACGCCGGCGTCATGGAACATCTTGCGCAGCAAGGGAATCAGGCTGGTGGGGTGCATGGGTCGATCGGACATGTGGCCCCACTGGTCGATGCTGCAGTACACCGGGCCCGCCTGGCGGCCGCTGACGTCAATCCATTCCAGGTAGGCGTCCACAGGACACAGCCGGGACAGAGCCGGGCAATGGAAAGTGCGGCCCTCCAACGCGCGATCCGTCTTGCTCCTGTCCAGCCTGCAGGTCAGGCCTGTTCCGGCAACGGCCGTCACGTTCTCCACTCGCATGTTGACGATCTCATCGGATCGAAACGCGCGCCAGAAGCCCAGCAGCACAATGGACCGGTTGCGCGTCAGTTGCAGCAAGGCTGTTTCATCGCCTCGTTCGCGTGCCGCGCGCTGCTCGGCTTGCAGCCAGTCGGAGATCTTCTGGAGCTGATCGAGCTCCAGTGGTCGCGCCTGCTTTTGCTTGGCCGGGTGCTTCGCCACAATGCCCCTGAGCACCTTGCGCACCACCGGTGTCTTGGTCGGGTCTGCAAAGCCCTGTTCTGCATGCCAGCGCGCGAGCGCCGCCAGCCTTTGCCTCAAGGTGCTGACCTTGTGCGTGCTCGCGTAAGCCACGAGGTAGCGAGCCACTGTATCGCTGGTGGCCGGCAGAAGCCCTTTCCAGTCCTGCTCGAAGTGCTTGATCGCAGCTGCGTAACTTCGCACCGTGGTTTCACGGTCGGCAGCCTGCAGATAGTCATCCAGTTCACCCACCACGCCTCCTTTGCACTCGGCCCCGAAGCCGCATCTCACCGAGAACAGGCCCACCTGCCGGCACTATAGGCGTTCGAGCCGCTTTCACAACGACCCGCGGGCCGGGTCCGTCAGAAATATCCCGCCTACGTGTTTCGGGACCTCTTCAACTGCAAGCTGCGTATTTCGGATCTCCTGGACAGCCGGCTCGGTACCGTGGACACCGAGTTCGACACCGCGGTCGGAGGTCGGCAGATTGTCTAACTCTTCGCTGAGTAACAGTCGGGGCGGTCGGCTAGACTTCGGCAATCGGTCAGACGCGGCCATTTGGGAAGTGAAAGTCAACGACCGCTCCAGGCTGATCTCCGACACTCGAACCTAACGCCTGAAAGTTCGCGTGTTGCGCAACTGGTCATTGGCCGAGCAGGGTCTCAAGCGACCGCTTTGTTGCTCAGACCGGTCACTCTATTGATGCGAGCCGGGCAAGGTAGCAGGAGCAACTGATCACACCAAGGATGAATTGGTTCTCCCGACCCGCTGCGGTCGGTGTTGATGTAGGCAACGATCCCAGAAAACCGTCCGAGAAACCGGGGGAATCCCACCCCGGATACTTGGCGGCACGGCTTATCGGAACCATTGCGAAGAGCATCCGCAGTTGGCCCGCGGGTCCGAAACACGTAGCCAAGGTCTTCTCAAAGAATTAGATCGGCCAGAACCATAGAACGTCCAAAAGCATTCTCTGGTGTGGTGACCTCATGGCTGCACCGAGCAGTGCGAAGCTGCCACATGAGCCGCTCGGTGCGATGCCTCGTAGTGTGCAAGCGGCTCATTACCATTTAACGCAACGAGCAAATTTTCAGCAGCCTGCAACTCGATGGCTCGGCGAACCTTCTTCACCGCCGAACCAATGTGGGGTGTGAAAACCGTGGAGGGGTGTTGCAAGAGTTCCGGATGAATCTGGCGTGGACGGTCTGCCAGCAGCCAGTCTTCCATCTCGTACACATCGGCGGCGTAGGCACCCAGGCGCTCGTCCTTGAGCGCCCGTGCCACGGCAGCCTCGTCCACAACCGAGCCTCGCCCAATGTTGACCAGGATCTGCCCCCGCCGAACACCTTCAAGCATGGTGTCATTGACGAGGTGACGCGTTACGTCCAGCAGCGGAACGGCCAGAATGACATAGTCGGATTGCGACAGGGCCTCACCCAGGCTCACCATGGTCAGGCGTTCGTCATCACCATGCGGGTCCACGCCCAGCAGTTGAGCGCACCCGAAGCCACAGAGACGGTCCACAATGGCCCGCCCAACGGCGCCAAGTCCGACGACCGCCACTATCGAGCCGTGCAACCCCATTCCGTACAGCTGGGGACGCCATCCTGCGTAGCTCTTGCGAACACTGACGTCACCTGCCAGCACATGGCGCGCGGCGGCGATGGCCAGCCCAATGGCGAGTTCTGCCGTGGGTTCTGTGAGCAGGTCAGGAACGAAGCTCACGCTGACACCGGCTTGCGCACATGCCTTGAGGTCAAAGTTGTCATACCCCTTCAGGGCGCAAGCGATGGTCTTGAGCCTGGGAGCGTGCAACAGGGTTCGCTGATCTACCCGGTCAGGCATGAACGCCATCATGGCGTCGGCGTCCTTCAGGTGGAGGTAAAGCTCTTCCTCGCTCCAGGGCTCAGGCCCTTGATTCATCACTACATCACCGGCGGATCGAAGACGCGCCAGAACTGCTTCATGGATGGGCTGCGTCACCACAATTTTCGGCATCATTACCTTCCTCTCTCTTTCTATTTCAGATGTTTGCGAAGCGCCGACCCAATGCCGTCGACCACGAGCACGCATATGAGGATGGACAGCAAAATGGCGGAGACTTCGTCGTACTTGATCAGGCGCAGAGCCGCCATGAGTTCAAAGCCAATGCCGCCCGCACCCACGATGCCCATCACTGCCGATGCGCGAAAGTGATATTCCCATCGGTAGATGGTGATGTCCGCCAACTGGGGCAAAACCTGCGGTAACACAGCATGGGTGATGACCTGAAACCGGCTTGCGCCCGCGGCCTTAGCGGCCTCCAGAGGTTTCGGGTCCACGTGCTCTATGGCTTCGGCGTAGAACTTGGCCACCATGCCCGTGGAATGCAGGGCCAACGCCAGCACACCAGGCAATGCCCCAAAGCCCACGGCCGCGACGAACAGAATGCCCAGGATGATTTCAGGCACAGACCGAAATGCAGCCAAGATGGTTCTGACGATTCGCCCACCCACCGCATTCGGCGCGGTGTTGGGCGCCGCCACCAGGGCCAGCGGCAACGACGCCAGAACGGTCAGCGCCGTGCCTGCGATCGACATGGCTAAGGTGTCACGCAATGGAATGACCCAGTGCTCCCAGCGCTCGAAATTCGGCGGCACCATCTCAGAGGCCAACTGCTGAATGGCAGGAGCCCCTTCGATGAAACGCTGCGCGTCAAAGAAACCGGTGACAAACAATGCCAGCGTGCAAACGAGCAGGACTACGCAGGCTGCGCCCAGCCGTCTGAGTCGCCGCTGTCCGTCAATGGCAATGATGGATTCCAAGGCTACCGATGTCATTTCATGCGTCCCAGATCAAGCTTGAGAATCTGTGCTGTGTCGCGAAGAATGTCGTAGGCCTTGTCATCGGTAGCGGCAAAGGCCTCGATACGGAATGATTTGAGAATCTCGGCGTCCTTCATCTGAAGAAAGGCGGCTCGGATGGCTTCCTTGAGCTCCGGCGTGAGATTACCTTGCATCGCAATGGGATAGTTCGGAATGGGTGCCGACAGTTCAAGTTGCACAATCTTGTTGGCATCCACCATGCCCTTTGCGATGAGGTTGTCCAGAATGGTTTTTGACAGAGCGCCGGCGGGAACCTGCCCTGCCTGAACAGCTCGGGCCACGGCATCGTGCGTGCCCAGGTGAACGGGGCGGTAGTCAGTCTCGCCGTTCAGTTGGTGGTTTTTAAGCAAGTGCGCGCGCGGTGCAAGGTGACTGGACGTCGAAGCCTGATCGCCAAAGCCAAAAGGCTTTCCACGAACGTCAGCCAGGGTCTTGACCGGGCCGCCTGCCGTGGCGATGAGAACCGACTGGTAGGTCGGCGAGCCGCGCTCCACGCCAACGGCAAATGGCTCAATGTTGGGCGCCTTGGACTTGGCAAGCACGTAAGAGAACGGTCCAAAGTAGGCGACCTCGATGCGGCCGAAGCGCATGGCTTCAATCATCGACGAGTAGTCCGTGGTCACCGTGACCTCGATTTCCTTCTTCAGGGTCTGCTCCAGATACCGCTTCAGAGGCTGTGCGTTCTGAATGATGGTGGCGGCGTTTTCGTCCGGCAACAGTGCAACGCGAAGCTTGGAAGGATTTTTGCCCTCGGCATGGGCGCCAAGTGGCAACAGGGCGGCCAAAGTGACGGCAGCGATAAATTGGAAACGGCGACGATTCAGCACGGTAAAAACTCCTTGGATTGAGAGGGGGAATCAAATTGACTGCCCATGTTGGCAGGTGACGACTTCGCGTACAGGGCAGACTGGGCTTCTTCCGTCAACTGCGCTGCTGTCCCGTCGAACACCACCTGGCCCTGGCGAAGGCCCACAATGCGGTCGGCGAACATGCGCGCGAGGTTGACTTGATGCAGACTCACGATGGCCGTGAGTCGGTCTTTCTTGCAGATGTCGTGAAGCAGGGTCAACACACTCTGCGCGGTCGCCGGGTCGAGGCTGGCCACCGGCTCATCGGCCAGCAGCAGGCGGGGCTTTTGCACCAAGGCACGCGCAATGCCAATGCGTTGTTGTTGCCCACCAGACAAGGTGTCTGCCCGTGCTAGGGCTTTCTCAAGCAGGCCTACGCGGTCAATGGCCGCCAGCGCCTCCAGCTTGTCAGCCTTGCTCCAAGGCCACAACGACGCCAGAGATCCGCGGGTGGCGAGCTTGCCCATCAACACATTGGCCAGCACGCTTTGCCGCCCGATCAGGTGGTGCTGCTGGAACACCATGCCGCAGTGGCGCCGATGCTCAAGAAGGTTGCGTTTTGAGACGGTGCCGCCCGGCAGATCGGCCACCGACACCTCTCCGTCTGTGGGGCTAACCAAGCCATTGATGCTGCGCAGCAGCGTTGACTTTCCCGCGCCCGACGCGCCCAGCAGCACAAGGAACCCGCCATGCTGTACCTCCAGCGAGGTGGGCGCAAGCGCTGTGTGACCATCGGCATAGGTCACCGTGATACCCCGCAAGCTCAGATGGCTCTCGCGAATTGCAGTTTTCATAGCTCGGTTTCATTTGTTGTGGTGCGCTAGACGCACACCAGGACTCAAGTGGTCAGAGGTATCTCTCGGGAAAGAGGAGGTTCTGGAAGAAACAGCTTCAGTGGAAGCACAGCTCAAGTCTGGGTGACCAAGGTGTCATGAATATGAAACTTTCATCCCTAAAAATGAGGACACCCATAGATCACATCAATGTCTGGACTCAGCCTCCTCGCAGCCTTGAAGGCCTTTGACGCAACGGCCCGAGCCGGCAGCATGACCGCTGCCGCGAGAGTGCTCGCTATTCAACAACCGACTGTTTCTTCACACATACAGCGCCTGGAGGTCGACTTCGGCGTAGAGTTGTTTCATCGGCGCGGGCGGCGGCTTGAACTCACGTCCTTTGGACGCACTCTGTTGAACTACACCCGGCGTACCTTCAGTGGCGAGGAAGATGCGCACGCACTGCTCGCTGCTGCGAAAAATCAATACGTAGGGCGACTGGTCATCCATGCCATCGGGCCGCACAACGTGCTGCCCGTGTTGAAGCTGTTCATGAAACAGTTCCCCCAGGTCAACGTGGCTGTTGGCGTAGGCGACTCGCGAACCATCACCGAAAAGATTCTTGACTACCAGGGAGACGTGGGCATGGTGCTCAATCACGTCGCTCACCCAGATCTATTTGGCGCGGCTTACCGTACCCAGCGATTGGTGATATTCGGCAACACCCAACACTCACTCGCGCAACGGGCCACTCTCAAACTGCGTGATCTGCAGGGTCAGAGGTTCGTCATCCGAGAGGAAGGATCGACGACCAGACGCGTGTTTGAACAAGAACTAAAGGAGCGAGGCGTCGAGGTGCAGGTGGCTCTGGAGATGGGCAGCCGCGAGTCCGTTCGAGAGGCGGTGGCGGAGGGGCTGGGCCTAGGCGTCGTGGCGGAAACAGCCTACAGGCCAGATCCTCGCCTTGTTAAGTTAACTATTTCAGACACCAGCATGGCGACACAGGTGCACTTCATCTGTAGAAAGGAGCGGCATCAAGCTCCTCTGATCTCGACCTTCCTGGGTTTGGCGCATAGCGTAAGTCAGAAAATTGCCTAGGTATGGAACTTGGATTCCATGCAGCCGTGGGGCATGGGACCGAGGGGCAACTGTTCGCCTGTAGGCCGACTTAAGTTAAGGGTTGTAGGACGCCCGTAATCGCGCGGCGATCCCATCTTGACTGCGGGGCGCGGTCGTGTATCTGAATATGCGCTGTCAGGCTGACTGCCAGCGGTATGGCAGCAGCTCGCCGATCTGGGTGGCGGGCTGCATGGGCAGGCGTGCCATGACATCGCGCAGGTAGGCGTAGGGTCGTGCCCGTTCATGGGGAGACGTGTGCTAGACCATGACTGCAGCTCCCTCGATACCGGTCATCGATGCTGCCGCGCTGCTGGGTGAGCCAATGACAGCTTTGTGCCAGGCACCGTGAACTCAGGTCACGGCCGCGACCGACAGCAACCGCTGCAAAGCCGCCACTGAGCGGTAGCGTGCGCAAGGACAGCCTCGGCCGATAGCGGGAGTCTAGCTGGTCGCGCGAGTGTCCTGTATCACCCAAGAAGGCGACTCGGCGAAGCTGCTCATCGGCGACGACCTGGGCATGGCCACTAGAGCCGTTCTCGGTGTCCAGTTCCCGCCGTTGCGGCTGTCCAACTCAATTCGCCCCCGCTGACCAGCAGCGACCGAAATACGCAGCAAGCCACAACGCCGGCTACCAAAATGCGCGTTGGTCGATGCGTGAAAGAAGCGAGGCGAGCACAACCAGCGACTGGCCGTCAATGTTCATCGGGGTGCTGCTTGCCCCCATCGGAACCGCGCCTTGGGAATGCTCCATGGCTCGCGCCATCACCTGGTCGACCAAGCTGATCCTGGGCACCAGAACGTACCGCACGTCGCAGTTCAACCCATCTGCAATCTTGGCCAGGGTGTTGAGAGAAATTGAGCCATCAGCTTCCGACTTTTCAAGCTGCCTGACTCCTTGCGGAGAGATGCCGATGCGTCGACCCAAGGTCTCAGAGTTCATGCCCAGAGCCAGGCGCACAGTCTTCACCCACCCGCTCCTGGGCGTGCCAGGACCCTGCAGCTTCGCTAGTTCGCGAAACTGGCTGTCGAGTTCAACCAAGCGGGAAAGATCCAATCGATTCTTCAAGGGCGAGTGGCAGCGAAAGTTCAAAACAACACTCTGATTGCGCAGATGTCTTCGCAAGGCAAGTGGGAGCTTTCCATTTGCGCTGGACCGCCTTGAAACGGGTTTTGCGCGGAGAAAGTTCAGCTATCTTCGCACGCTCAGTCCCAAACAGGACCAACTAGTCCCCTAAATATTTGACGAGTATGTTGCAGTTAGACAAAGAACAGATCGGCCATTTCAGCGAGATGGACCTGGAAGAAATCCTTCAAACCGGTGGCTTTGACGCGATCCTTCCAAGAAGCCTCAGCGACGGCCAATTGGTGTGTGTTTCAGATCAACTTCGGGCCATGCTGTGGGGAGAAGGCACACGAGGTCCCGACGGCGAACCCAATGCAGCGATCGCGATGGCGTTGCTGTTGATAGCAAAGGCACATCCGTCGCCTCCCGTAAATGGCGAACTCATTTTTGAAGGCAGCCTTGAGCAGTTACGCGACGTGATGATGGTGCTCAGCATGGCCGCAGACCGCGAGATCGTGAACAGACTGCTCAATCGCCCAAACGACGACGAATCGTTGTCCATGCTGACAGGAATTGAAGCCATCATGGTCGGAGACAGTTCTCCATCTCAGCCCAAAAGGGCTAAGCAACGTCCTCAGGCAGCAGTGTAGAGAGATCGGTTCGAACTGACTTCAGCACCTTCTCAATCGATGCTGCATCGAATCTGCGCGCGTATGCCACTGCAAGGAGAGTCATTGGATGAACCTGCAGGCCTTCAGCGAGGTGCTCCACCATGCCAATGCTGGGGAGCTGCTCGCCCTGCTCGAGACGCCCAATGTGCCGCCGGCTGATCGCCGGTGTCAGATCCTCCTGCGTGAAGCCGCGAGCGTCGCGCAGCTGCTTGAGCGCGCGACCAACAGCAGCTTTTGGCGGATCTGACTTTCGAGTGGGCATTCACTCGATTTCCGCCGATGGCGACTTAAAAGACCACGTCCAACTAGTCGCATTCTGGTGGCAATTTGCTGATTTTCACTTCTGAATGGCTGCTGCGGAGTCCTCAAACCTGAGTCTGCTCAACCTTGGACTGATCCTAGATCTGGACAAAAAGCACGGCTGCAGCTCACTGCAGCGAACCCACCGCAAACGGGAACCACAGCCTGTTCGCCTATCCGATCAAAAACAAGGTCCTGCATCGTGCAGATTCAATTTCTCAATGAGCGTCCCGCCCCCGATGTTCAAGTTCAGCCCGAGGTCCAACTGGACCATTGGCGAATCCTTCAACGTGGAACCGGGACGCTGCACATCGTCGCGATGCTGGGCCCCATGACACTCAGAGTTACTTCGGCCTTGGCTGCCATCGATCTTGCGAGCGCAATGGTCAAGACGGAATCGGGTCGCAACTATCACCTCGCAGCACCGCCCGAAGAAGACATGGAGCTGCGGATGTTGATGGAGCTGCGTGGCAAGCTTGCCATCGGGACGGTTTCTGCTGACGTGAGCGATGGCGTCTGGCACGCGGTGTCTGTCGGCTCGTGGCCAGACCATGGTGGCGGGTTGCTGCCACCCTTGCAATAGTTCCGTTTCCTAGCTAAGCACTATGCATTTCAACGACGCACTGAACCTATTTCAGCGCACGCTGGCCACGGAGCGATCCCGGCCCGATGTGCACGCAGCGTTGCTGGACCTGGCCAGGCCCGACACCATCAACGAGGCCAGCTCACAGATCTTGAGCGCCCTGACCCGCGGCGAGCGGGTCTGGATGACATCCGATCTGCACCTGGGCCACACCAACGTGATCGAGTACAGCAAGCGGCCTTTCTTCGATGTCACGCAGATGAACGAGCACCTCGTTACCCAGGCCCAGAAGGTCAAGGATGACGAATGGCTGCTGATCCTCGGGGACCTTGCCATGGGCGACCACGACGAGGCCATGGAATGGATCCGACGCCTTCCGGGCCGCAAGGTCCTGGTCCTCGGGAACCACGACCTCAAGCGCAATGGCAAGTGCCTCTACGTGAGGGAACGCGCGCTGCAGGGGCGGCAACCACTGTTCGAGGCAGTGGTCCCATTTCTGTTCTGGCAAGACATGCTGGATCGGACCGTGTTTGCGAGCCACTACCCGGCGACGGTGGACCACGGTTTCCGCAGGCTTGTGAACTACCACGGCCACTTGCACCGCGACGTGCTGGCTCCCACCGAAATCACCCATTTTGTGAATGTGGGCTGGGACGTCACCCAAGGATTGTTATGCCTTTGAACCCTCAATCCTTCAGTAAGCGATTCGAGCCCGAGCGCAGAGCGCACATCGACAGTCGCAACCGCATCCCCTTGCCGCCGGGCATGGGTTGGAAGGTGGGAGCCCGCGTGTACTTCTCGCTGGCCAGGAGTAGCGCTGACGGGGACGAACCACCAGAGTTCGTGATCACAACCAAACCAAGGATGCTGCTGAAAGGGAGATTGGTTTCCGCACGCATTCAGCGCGCTGGCTTCGTGCCGACGGCCAGGGCGCGCAAGATGCCTCGCCGCAGTTGGCCATGAGTCCGCGCAACGCCTACACGGAGCCTCCATGAAACTGCTCGTTTACTCGGACCTGCACCTGGACCTGTGTCCCTTCAAGCTGCAGCTGGACCCGGACTTTCTCAAAACCGTCGACGTGGTCGTGCTGGCAGGTGACACCACCGAAGGCACGGGCGGGCTTCGCTGGGCGCGTGAGACCTTTTCGGACAAGGCCATCATCTACGAGGACGGCAACCATGAGTTCTACGGCCAGCATTGGGACAAACACATCGATGTGATGCGCAAGCTGGCCAAGGACCACGAAGTCCACTACCTGGAGGACGATGCCGTCGTGATCGACGGCGTGCGGTTTCTGGGGTGCACGCTCTGGACGGACTACGCACTGCACGGCGCCAATGAAAAGTTGATGGCGATGAACACAGCGCGCCATCGCATGAGCGACTACCAGCGGATCAAGATTACTCGCCCACTGGAGATGTACTGGCAGCACAAGCACCGCCTGATTCCGGCGATGGCTGGGCGCCGGCACGAGGCGAGCAGGCAGTGGCTGGATGAACAACTGGGCATGGGTGATCCAGAGAACACGGTGGTGGTCACCCACCATGCACCGCACGCCCAGTCGATCCCGGAGGAATTCCAGGGGCACCCGCTGTCACCTTGCTACGCGAGCGACCTGGACGCGTTGATGGGAAAGGCCGGTACCTGGATCCATGGGCACATCCATGAGAGCCTGGACTACCAAGTGCGGGGGACCCGGATCGTCACCAACCCCAGGGGGTACAGGCTCCGGGGCGGTGGCATGCAGAACCCGGAGTTCCGGGCGGATTTCTGTGTGGATGCGGACTGAACGCGGCTGAAAGCACGCGAAGAGCTCATCACCGATGGCGTACTCGCCGGCGCCACTTGCACAATCGCAATGAGAGTATTTAAAGGATCATCGACATGAGCATCAAGCCAATCATCGCCCTGGATGCGGATGGGGTGCTGCTTGACTATGGCCTGGCCTATGCCTCGGTCTGGGATCGGGCGTTTGGCCAGCGCCCCGTCGAGCGGGACAAGGACGCTTATTTCCCGTTTCACCGCTGGGCGGTTGAGTTTCTGGACGGGGATCGCCTGGCAGCATTGCGGACCTGCATGGACGAGCAGTTCTGGTCTTGCGTGCCCCCCTTGGAGCGAGCTGTTGATGCCTGTCATCGGCTGCACGATGCGGGCTATGAGCTGGTATGTGTCTCAGCTCTGGCCCAGCAGTTCGAAGCGGCGCGCCTCAAGAACCTGCGGGATGCGGGGTTTCCGATCGAGCGCGTGATCGCAACGGGAGTTGCTGCAGGAGCGCGAAGCCCGAAGGCTGATGCGATTGAACAACTTGGGCCAGTGGTGTTCGTTGATGACTTCCAGCCGTACTTTCGTGGGATCGCTCCGAGCGTCCATCGCGCACTGATCTGCCGCGGTCCGAACGGAAGCCCCAACGTCGGACCGGAGCTCTCTCAGATCCATTCCTTGCACGCTAATCTGTGGGAGTTCAGCGAGTGGGTGCGGGTCCATGGCAGCTTACTGCCGTCAAGGGCGGTGTAGATCCCTGTGGTAGGCCGATTAACTAGCGCTTAAAGGCACGAGGCCACAAGGGCAATCGGCTTCAGGCAGCTGACGCCGGATTTCACCGGGCGTACGCAAGGTATTGGCTTGTCTGCTGGTGTTTGCACGTGCCTGCATGCTGGTGCGCAAGGCCCCTATTTCTTCCAAGACCGCAACGTCAGGGCGTTGGTCACAACGCTCACACTGCTCAAAGCCATGGCGGCACCTGCCACCATCGGGTTCAGCAAACCAAACGCTGCCAATGGGATTCCCACCACGTTGTAGGCAAACGCCCAGAACAGGTTCTGCCGGATCTTGGCGTACGTACGCCGGGAGATATCAATGGCATCCGCGATCAGTGCCGGGTCACCACGCATCAGCGTTATGCCAGCTGCGTGCATTGCCACGTCGGTGCCAGTGGACATGGCGATTCCCACGTCCGCTGCCGCCAGCGCGGGGGCGTCGTTGATGCCGTCGCCTACCATGGCGACGACCCTGCCTCCTCCCTTGAGTTGCGCAATGATGCCGGCCTTGCCCTCTGGCAGTACATCGGCACGAACCTGGTCGATGCCTAAAGCGCCAGCCACCATCGCTGCGCTACCCTGGTTGTCGCCGGTCACCAGCACGGTCTTGATACCCAGGGCTTGCAATTGGGCAATGGCCTGCTTCGAGCTTGACTTGACGGTGTCACCAAACGCCAGCATCCCGAGTACCTCTGGCGCGTCGGTCACATCGGCCAGCCATGACACGGTACGCCCTTGGTGCTGCATTTGCGCAGCGGCTTCCGCAAGGCTTTGCGTGTCGACCCCCAACTCATTCATGTACCGGGTGCTGCCCAAGCGAATCTGACGCCCCTTGACTACAGCGGACATCCCTCGGCCAGCCACGGCGGTTACTTCGGTGGCCCGGGGCACCACGATCCCCTGGGTGCGCGCGGCGTCCATCACGGCCTTGGCCAAGGGATGCTCGCTGCCGTTTTGGATGGCTGCGGCAAACGGAAGCAGATGCTCCTTGCCGCCTTCGGCGGGGACAGCGGCTGCCAGAGTCGGCTTCCCCTCTGTCAGGGTGCCGGTCTTGTCGAATGCCACTGTGTCGATGCGGTGCGCTGTTTCAAGTGCTTCGGCATCCTTGATCAGAATGCCATGGCGTGCCGCCACACCAGTGCCCGCCATGATCGCGGTGGGGGTTGCCAAGCCCAGAGCACAAGGACATGCGATGACGAGCACTGCTACGGCGTTGAGGATCGCTTGTTCCCAGTTGCCCGTGGCAATCCCCCAGCCCATCAGCGTGAGCACGGCAAGGCCAAGCACCACGGGAACGAACACGGCACTGACTTTGTCCACCATGCGCTGGATAGGTGCCTTTTTGGCCTGTGCCGACTCGACCATGCGCACGATGCGCGACAGCGTTGACTCGGCGCCGATGGCGGTCGTTTGGACCAGCAGCAGGCCTTCCGCGTTCACTGCGCCCCCCGTCACTTTGTCTCCAACATGCTTCGCGACAGGCAGGCTCTCACCGGTGATCAGCGATTCGTCCACCTGGCTGGAGCCTTCGACCACCGTACCGTCCACCGGAACTCTTTCCCCTGGGCGAACGACCACCGTGTCGCCCACTCTCACCCGCGCGAGCGGCTGGTCGATGTCGCCCTCAGGTGTGCGCACACGCGCCACTTCAGGTCGCAGAGCATGCAGCGCCCGGATGGCCGCCGTGGTTTGCCTCTTGGCCCTTGCCTCCAGCCACTTTCCCAAAAGGACAAGCGTGACGATGACGGCGGAAGCCTCGAAGTACAGATGGGGCGTTCCATGCTCCGCGTGCTTGAACAGTAAATACAGGCTCAGGCCGTACCCAGCCGAGGTACCCAGCGCCACCAGCAAGTCCATGTTTCCCGCACCTGCGCGCAGCGCCTTCCAGCCTGCACGGTAAAACCGCGCACCCAGCCAGAACTGCACCGGTGTAGCCAAAGCCAGCTGAATCCATCCGCTCAGACTCCAATCCTGGCCAAATACCATGCCCAACATGGGGAGCACCAGGGGCACAGACAGGAATGCGGCGAGCGCGACGGGCCACCAGGGCTCTGCATGGCTCTTGTGGTCCGCAGGCGCATTCGCATCCATCACCTCGGCCTGGTAGCCGGCCTTCTCGATGGCCGCAACCAGACGTTCCACCGTCACGCCCGCATCAAAGCGGACTTGCGCGCGCTCTGTGGCCAGATTGACTTCGGCATGCGTCACACCGGGCACGGCCTTCAGGGCTTTTTCGACGCGACCGACGCAGGAAGCGCACGTCATGCCACCTACGGACAGCTCCACTGACTCTTCGGCCACCGAGTAGCCAGCCTTTTGCACCGCTGCGGCCAGAGTGGAAGCCGCAACAGATGAGGCGGCCACCACGCTGGCACGCTCGGTAGCGATGTTCACAGTCACATCCTGGACGCCAGGCACGGCTTTGAGAGCCTTCTCGACCCGCCCGACACAGGAGGCGCAGGTCATGCCGAGGATCGGCAGGTCCAGGATTGCTGTTGGTAGGGATGTGGCTAGCGTCGCATCATGGGCAGCGGAATTCATGGCGGGTCTCCAAGTGAAGTTCAAACCCGGCGTTGGCCGGCACAGGGCGAACTTTCAGGGTTGACACGGGGGCAGACACAAGCGGGCCAGTTGCGCTTAGCGCGGACCATGCAATGCCTTGACCTTGCCCCCGTGACAAGCCACAGACTGGGCCCCTCTTAACTTTCTCCCCGAGGTGAAACATGCATGAATTCCAGCTTCCCGACATGACCTGCGGCCACTGTGCAGGGATGGTGAGCCAGACGCTGCAGATGACGGACCCTGGATGCAAGATTCAGGTGGACATGCCCAAGCGCACGGTCACAGTGCAAAGCACAGAAGACCGCCAGACGCTTGCAGAGGCACTGACCGAGGCTGGCTACCCGCCCGCCTGATCTCCCGCCAGTACCGGAGAGAGCCTTCGCGGGTATTGACATTGACACGGTGGCAAGGCACAAAGTCCTGGCTATCGTGTTTTACCCAATGCGCAGGAGCGACCATGACCGCACTCATGAATATCGGCGACGCTGCCAAAGCAGCGGGCGTATCGCCCAAGATGATCCGCCACTACGAGCAAACGGGCCTGTTGCCCCAAGCGGAGCGTAGCGAGTCTGGCTACAGGCTGTACAGCGAGCGAGAAGTCTCGGTGCTGCGTTTCATCCGGCAGTCACGCCGCCTGGGGTTTTCGATGCCGCAGATCGCTCAGTTGATCGGCCAATGGGGTGACACCCAACGCAGCAGCCGCCAAGTCAAGGCCATTGCAGAGCGCCACCTGGCGGACCTGCAGGAGAAGCTGCGGGAGATTGTGGAGATGAAATCGGCACTAGAGCAATTGGTCGCGGTGTGCGCAGGCGATGATCATGCCGACTGCGCGATCCTGGACAACCTGGCGGCCGGCAGCCCCACGAAGCCAAGCCACAGCGCAAATTTCGTCAAACTGCGGCGACGGAACTCTAATGACAGCCGCAGCCCAGCGCTTGAAACGCTCGCAACCGGCCACCTGGATCTCATGACTTGGATGCGTGGCGTCCACATCCATCATGGCAATCATTGACTGAAGTAAATCCAAAAAAGTAAAAATTCGGAATAAGCTCCAACCTGTATGCCGTTACTGGCTAATAATCCGAATTTTCCGCAAATTCCCGTCTACTTGCGACCGCAAAGTAGATTGTGAACAGCAGTTGCTGCTATTGCGGCGTGTCCTGTTGCCACGCTAATCTGGTTTAGGCCATGTGCAACATCCCCGATGGCAAAAAATCCCTCTAAAGAAGACTGCATATGATCATCAACTTTAACCTGCCCGTCCACGTCAAGATGCAACTTTAGAAGACGCGCCATTTCGTTGTTCGGATTTAGCCCCAGTGCGGAGTAAAGAACGTCGAATGATGCTTGAGAACCGTCGCCAAAAACACCAGAAACTCCGTATTCGGCGAAAACCAGAGAATTAGGACTTCCATCAAATATTTTTATATCTCTCTCGGCTAACAACTCCATGTTTTCCGCAGCAACGCCATCAGGGAAATTGATGTAGGTCAAATCTTTGGCATAGTGATGGATAAAAATAGCCTCATTCACCCCGTGGCGACCTGCTCCCAGGACAGCAACTTTTTTCCCAATAGCTTCGAAGCCGTCGCAAATTGGGCAATAACGAAGAAAAGCGTTTTTTAAAGCCTTTTCATGTCCTTCAATTTGAGGCACAACATCTGTGGAGCCGGTTGCGAGGATAACTGTTTTTGCGAAATAGCTGACGCTGTCTGAACGTATTTCAAAGGGTTGAGTTTTGCCCTTTGATATTTCACTCACCACGCCGTTCCTGATGGAAGCTCCAAATCTGCCAGCCTGAAGATGTAGCCGTTTCAGTAGCTCTTGTCCGTTTACACCAGACGGAAAGCCTGGGTAATTCTGCGTGGAGGGGATTAGGGATAGCCGGCTGCAGCCAGAGTCGATCACAAGGACTGTTCTGCAGAAGCGATTGAGATAAATCGCAGCTGTGAGACCGGCGGCACCGCCGCCGACAACTACACAGTCTAAAGGTGAAAGAAAATCATTTTCCACTATACTCCATTCGAGGAAGGTTCAATCCATGTAGCAGTCGCCATGAAACATAGTAGTAACACTTCAACGACAAAAAAGAGCTCAGTCCAGTTAAAGCATTCAATTCTCAAGATTTTTAGAAACAGCCAGATGCCAGGCAGGATATTTACCGAGATACGTTCCCAGCTACCAAATCGTAACCTTTATCTGTGACGGCTAGCACCATTGCCGTGTCTTCCTCAGGCGAGTCCGCGTAAGTAAATTCAGCTCGCACAAGTCCGCTGTGCTGCAGTTCTTCAACCAGGCTCGCTTGCGAACCGCACACAAGCACTGGCAACGGGCAGTCCTGTAGAGATCGCAGCATTGCCGAAGCCGTAGCTACCTCATTTAGTGCGGGCGAAGCAGTGGCCTTGGCCAACTGCGCGCGCACCCATCGAGTGCCTCCAAGGGCCGACAGCTTGCAAAGCTCCTGCCAGGAAAGCAGCATGTTGAAGGCAACTGGGATTTCGGCATCGGGACCCATGTTCCACGCAACCAGGTCAAGCGGGGGGCCTTCTGCAATGCGCTTTTTCGAACGGGCGATTTCGCCCGTCTCCATGTGAACGATGTGCGCCCAGTCAGCCTTGACAGAGTTGCCAGCCCAGAGGCACTGCTCCAGAGTCCCTCGGAGTACCAGGTCCCACCAACCACCGCTCGTGTCCTCAGCCAGATTCGCAAAAAGCGCGTAGGTCACGTCCGCCTCATCTGTTCATTCTGATGGATTTCAAAGGCGGTGTTTTTGGACACGAGTCGCAGGCCGATGCTATATCGGACAGCGGCAGGAGGACGGTCATCTCCCTCCTGCCGCGCTCCGCGTGCATTACTTGGGGGTCGTTCCTTGGCTCGTTTCCTTGTGTGGCTTGGATTCACGTTCGTTGGCCTTGTCTTGGCCGCGGGCTTCCGACTTGCTGGTGGCGGCCACTCCCGAGCCTTCACCCCGCGCCGTGCTGCCATCGTTCGTGCGCTTGACAGGGGTCGCAGGGCGGGCCTTCTTGTGTTCCTCTCCGTGCGCTTGCGCCTTGGAGTTGGTGTTCGGTGTGGCTTCCTGGGTGTCGCCGGCCGCGAAGGCGGACGATGCGGCCGTCAGGGCGAGAGCAATGAGAACAGTCTTCATGAGTTTTCCTTCGCGGCATCGCCGCATGGGTTCCAAACTGCGCCCCCTGTCGTGGGGGCTCCATACAAATGGGCAGGGCTTACTTGGCGGCCTCAATGTCCGTGACGACCATTTTTCCGCCTTCGCTGACCACCATGAAGCGGACCTTGTCGCCCACCTGCACCTTGTCGAGCAGGCTCTTGTCCTTGGCGTTGAACACCATGGTCATGCCCGGCATCTCCAGGTGCTTGATGTCGCCGTGCTTGATGGTGATCTTGCTGGTGTCCTTGTCGATCTTGCGGATTTCTCCATCGGTCATCGAGGCCGCAGCGGTGGAGGACTTGGCGGCATCGGTTGCAGCTTGGGCAATGGCCGAGACAGGCAGCAAGGCGGCCAGAGACAGCAGGACGGCCGCCACAGCGGTGTTGGTTTGCTTCATAAATATTCCTTGTTCAGTGGGTTGGCGCACCAACACGGGGGTTACTTCTTGGAGACCTTGACCTGGCCCTTCATGCCTGCGTCGTAGTGGCCTGGGTACAGGCATGCGAAATTCACATCACCGGCCTTGGTGAATTGCCAGATGATTTCGCCCTGCTTGCCAGGTGCGAGGGAAATCTTGCTCGGCTCGTCATGCTCCATTTCGGGGAACTTCTTCATGGTCTCGTAGTGCTCCTTGAGCTCGGCCTCAGTGCCCAGGCTGAACTCGTGCTTGACCTGGCCGGAGTTCTTGATCACGAAGCGGATGGTCTCGCCCTCCTTGGCGGCGATGGTCGCCGGCGTGAAGCGCATGGTGTCGGCCATCTCGACGTTGACGGTACGGCTGACCTTGGCGGCTTTGCCGGGCTGACCGATGGCGGACTCTGCGTCTCCATGGGCGCCGCCGCCAGCGTGGCCACCACCGTGGTTGCCGCCAGCAAAGCTGTTGAAGGACAGGGCCACCAGGGCGGAGGTTGCGATCAGGGAAAGGGTGCGTTTCATAAGTACCTCGTGGAGTGAATCAGGGAGATGGGTTTTCAGTGCCCGCTATGGGACGAGGGCTTTCTGGCCTTGACGACGGTGTCGGAGGCGGACTTTTCCTTGCGCGGCATGGACTGTCCTCCCTCGGCCTTGAAGCGGGCTGGCTCCGCCACCGGCCCGGTGTACTCATAGGCGACCGTGCCTTCGGGGTGCTTGTACCAACCAGGGTTCTTGTAGTCGCCTGGCTTTTGGTCGCGGCGTACCTTGACGACGCTGAACATGCCGCCCATCTCGACCGACCCGAAGGGGCCTTCGCCCGTCATCATCGGAATGGTGTTGTCGGGGATGGGCATCTCCATCTCCGTCATGTCCGCCATGCCGCGCTCACCCATCACCATGTAGTCGGGAATGAGGTTGTTGATCTTCTTGGCCACCCCCCGGTGGTCCACGCCGATCATGGTGGGAATGTCGTGCCCCATCGCGTTCATGGTGTGGTGGCTCTTGTGGCAGTGGAAGGCCCAGTCGCCTTCTTCGTCCGCCAGGAATTCGATCTGGCGCATCTGGCCTACCGCCACGTCCGTGGTCACCTCATAGAGACGGGTGCTTTTTGGCGCGGGGCCACCATCGGTGCCTGTAACCAAAAATTCGTGCCCGTGAAGGTGCATTGGGTGATTGGTCATCGTCAGATTGCCGATCCGGATGCGCACCTTGTCGTTCAGGCGCACGTTCAGAGAGTCGATGCCCGGAAAGATGCGACTGTTCCATGTCCACAGATTGAAATTGAGCATCTCTGCAACCTTGGGCGTCGCTGCGCCAGGCTCGATGTCATAGGCGCTGAGCAGGAAACAGAAATCCCTCTGCACCTCGTCAATCAGTGGATGCTTAGCCTTGGGGTGGGTGATCCAAAAACCCATCATGCCCATGGCCATCTGCGTCATTTCATCGGCGTGCGGGTGGTACATGAACGTGCCCGGGCGGCGTGCAACGAATTCGTAGACGAAGGTCTTGCCCGGCTGGATGGCGGGCTGGTTCAGGCCGGCCACGCCATCCATGCCATTGGGCAGTCGTTGCCCGTGCCAGTGGATGCTGGTGTGCTCGGACAGCTTGTTGGTCACGAAGATGCGCACGCGGTCGCCTTCCACCACTTCGATGGTGGGGCCAGGGCTTTGGCCGTTGTAGCCCCACAAGTGGGCCTTGAAGCCGGGCGCCATTTCTCGCACCACGGGTTCGGCCACCAGGTGGAACTCTTTGACGCCCTGGTTCATGCGCCAGGGCAAAGTCCAGCCGTTGAGGGTGACCACGGGGTTGTACGGGCGCCCGGAGTTGGGCACCAATGGCGCCATCGTGTCTGGACTCGTCTGAAAGACCGGCTCCGGCAAAGCCGCCATTGCCACCCGACTCACGCTCGCTGCCGCCACTGCCCCGCCGGCGATACCTGCAAAGCGAAAAAAATCTCTTCTCGAACTCATGTTGGTTTCCTTTTGGGATCAGTGGCCTGCACCGGACTCTGCGGCGGCTGCACCGCCGCCGCTGGCAACGCCAGCGCTCGTGGGCTTGCCGATGAGGGAGGCTTGAAGGGCCGCTTCTGCCTGCCAGAACTGCTGCTCGGCATTGAGCGCCGCCATCACCGAGCTCACCTGGTCGCGGGAGTCGGCCAGCAGCTCGAACACGCTGATCAGCATGCCGTTGTAGCGAAGCTGGTTTTCTTCGGAAATGGTTTTTCTCAGCGGTATCACCTCGTCGCGGTGGTGGCGCGCGACGTCATACGCCGTGCGGTAGGCGGAGTAGCTTTCCCGGAGATTGGAGCCGGCCGCCCTGGCGGTAGCCTCTACGCGATTGGCCGCAGCCAGCGTCTGGGCACTCATCGCGTTGCGCTGCAAGCCGCCCCAATCAAAAATGGGCAGGCTCAGGCTGATCTCGAATCCACGCCGGGTTTGTTTCGTGTTCTCAGCCGCGTCAAACACCGAATCGCGCCGCACTCCCAGCTCAATGTCAGTGAACGACATGACCGTGTTCCAGCCCTGCGAGCGAGCAGCCGCGTCATATTCCGACTTGGCGATCTGCAGGTCCAGGCGGCCCTGGGAAGCCTGGCGGCCTGCATCCTGGGCCGACAGCGGCTCCTTGGGCAGCGTGGGCAAGCGCTCAGGCAGCTTGAGCATGGCAGCCTGGCTGTCATCCAGGCCCAGCAGGCGGACCAATTCTTCCCGGGCCGCCGTGGTCTGGTGCTGGGCGCTGGCCACCTGGGTCGCGGTGTCCGCGTAGAACGCCTGCTGGCGCGCACGATCGAGCTTGTTAAAGTTCCCGACCGCCTGCAGGCGCTTGGCCAGTTCGGCGCTCGCCTGGGCGCTGGCAAAGACCTGCTGGGTGTAGGCGAGTGTCTGCTGGGCCGCGATAGCGCGCACCCAGGCCTGGCGTACCTGCGTAACCTGGTCCACCACGTCGCTGCTCAGGCGCAACTGGGCCTGCTTGATCCGAAGTTCCGCAGTTCCCTTGCGCATGGGCAGAGTCAACAGATCCAACAGGCCAAAGGACAGCAGCCGGCCGATCTCGGTTTCACTGCCCAGGCGAACCCGCTCCAGAGTGAGGATAGGATTTGCAATGCGGCCGGACTGGGCCGCGGTGGAGGCATCGGCCCAGCTTTGGGCCACGATGGCCTGCATCGACGGGCTATTGACCAGCGCCAGTTGCACGGCTTCCTTCTGTCCGAGCGGCTTGCTCAGCAGATCGGAGGCCCGCTGGCGCAAGGCATCCTGCTCCGACTTGTCGCGGGCCAGCGTGAGTTTGCCGTCCGTGAAACCTGCCGTAGTCGTGTTGGCGCTGGACAGGCTCTGCTCCAGGTTCACGCTGGCACACCCGGACAACACCGCGACGGCGGCCACGGTAAAAACGAGTTTGGCGCGTGGCATACGCAGTGGGCGGCTCATTGTTTGCCTCCACCATGGGCGCCATGGCCCTGCGCAGGCTGGGACTGACTGGCTTCAGGCGCCGTCTGGCGCATCTCTTTGGCATAGGCGCGCCATCCACCGATCTCGCCAACCTTGTCGTTCGCCTCCCTCCAGGACTGGACAGGCTGCTCCTTGTAGGCCTCGTAGCCCGACAAGGCCGATCGGTAGGAGAGTTGGTAGTCCACCTTCGTGGCCCCCGACTCTGGCATCTGTGCGAATGCCAGCGAGGGCACTACAAGCGCGGCAGCCAGCCAGCGGCTTAAGGTAGTTCGTGAAAGCCAAGGATTTTTCATACATTCACCAATGCGTTTCGTGATGGATGCATTGTGCGAACATCTTGCTGCCGCCGACATAACAAGTGGATTACATCTTTGTTAGGTTCAGGAAAGGCGGGAATCAGCGGGCACACTCGCCTCAACAGGTCAAGGGAGCCTCCCGTGAAGATATTGGTCGTAGAGGATGAAATCAAAACCGGTGAATACCTGCGCCAGGGCTTGCGCGAGGCGGGCTTCAATGCCGATCTGGTGCACAACGGGGTCGATGGCCTTCACATGGCGCAGGAAGGCGACTACGACCTGGTCATCCTGGATGTCATGCTCCCGGGGATGGATGGTTGGCAGGTCCTGAAGAGCCTGCGGCGCCACGGCCTGGAAATGCCCGTCCTTTTCCTGACCGCCAAGGACCATGTGGATGACCGCATCAAAGGCCTTGAGCTGGGCGCTGACGACTACCTGGTCAAGCCGTTCTCGTTTGCCGAACTGCTCGCGCGGGTGCGAACCATCCTCAGGCGCGGGCGCAGCGGGACCGAGGTAACCGTGCTGCAGGTAGCGGATCTGGAACTCGATCTGCTGCGCCGGCGCGTCAGCCGTTCCAGCAAGCGCATTGACCTCACCGCCAAGGAGTTCGGGCTGCTGGAGCTGCTTATGCGCCGCCATGGAGAGGTCCTGCCGCGCTCCCTTATCGCCTCGCAGGTGTGGGACATGAACTTTGACAGCGATTCCAATGTGATCGAGGTGGCGATGCGCAGGTTGCGGGCCAAAATCGATGACGCTTACGACACCAAGCTCATCCAGACGGTGCGGGGCATGGGCTACGTGCTTGAGGCGCCTGAGGAGAGCCCGTGAGCGCACCGTACTCGTTGACGACGCGACTGACGGTCTTTTTTACACTCGCCTCCGCATTCGTTCTCATCGGCCTGGGAGCCTTGGTCGCCGTCTCCATTGACCGGCACTTCGTGGAGCTGGATCGCGACGCCCTGCGCGACAAGATCCATCTCATGCGGGAAGTGATCGGCAAGTCCAAATCCCCTCAGGACCTGCAGACTCGCCTGGACGAGGTGCTGCACAGCCACGAGGGTCTGTTTGTCAGCGTGACACGCGGCAGCGAAGCGCTTTATTCAACACCCGGGTTTGAGTTTCCCGACAACCTTGCGGAAATGACCCGTGGCGCGCGCCTGGGCGTTGCGGCTTGGCAGGCAGGAACCAGAAATGTTCGTGGGATGTACGACTCAGTGTCTGCCTCTGGGAGCGGTGATGCGCCGCTGCAGGTCAGTGTGGCGCTGGATACGGCCCACCACAAGCACTTCATGCACGACTTGATCCGGGTGCTGGCGGTCTACGTGGCCTTGGCCACCCTGGTGGCGGGCGTCCTTGGGTGGTGGGCTGCCAAGAACGGGCTGGCACCCTTGCGCGCCATGCGCTCGCGCGCCATGGCTATCACGGCCAAGCGGCTCGATGAGCGCATGCCCAGCCAGGAATTCCCCATCGAGATGGCTGATCTTGCGACGACCTTGAATGAAATGCTGCGCCGCTTGAAGGAAGACTTCGATCGCCTCTCTGAATTTTCCTCGGACCTGGCCCACGAGCTGCGCACGCCCATCAACAACCTGATGACGCAAACGCAAGTCACGCTGGGCCAGTCCCGCACGCCCGAACAGTACCGCGACATCCTTGCCTCCAACGCAGAGGAATACCAGCGCCTTGGGCGGATGGTCGCGGACATGTTGTTCCTTGCGAAGGCCGACCACGGACTCATCCTGCCCAGCACGGAAAAGATCGCGGTACATGCGGAGGTGCAAGCGCTTTTTGACTTCTACGAGGCGTTAGCAGAAGAAAAGCAGGTGCATCTGAAGCTGCTCGGTGCTGCGGAAATCTCTGGCGACCGGCTGATGCTGCGGCGGGCCCTGAGCAACCTTCTGTCCAATGCGGTTAGGTACACACCACCGGGTGAAACCGTACTCGTTGAAATCACGGGCGACCTTCACGGAACCACGGTGGATGTGGTCAATCGCGGGCCGGCCATCGATGGGGAGATGGTTCCCCGCCTGTTTGATCGGTTCTTCAGGGCTGACAAGTCACGCAAACAACTGGACTCCGAGGGTTCGGGTCTGGGCCTGTCCATCACCCAGGCGATCGTGCATGCACACCGCGGCCGAATCTCCGTGAGCTCGGATAGCGGCAAGACATGCTTTTCAATGTACTTTCCCAGTGCCCACAGCATTGGCAAGCACCAGACCACCAATGCATGATTCGCTTGGCACACTCATCGACTGCTGGAAGGAAGACCCGAGCAGCACCTACAACACCTGGTTTCTATGGGACCAGCGGATCAAGAATTTCCGTTCTATCCGCCGTGGCATTGCACAGGTCGTGCAGGATATCCATGCGGGGACGTTCGGAAATGCTTATCGCGGCTCCTCCCTGGAGACCATCGTAGGCTCAGTCGCGGAACAGCGCCAGATCTTCAAGGGCGCAGACCATGCGTTTCTGTGGAAGCCCAAGCTGCGCATTCCGGACATCTACGAGAACGCCAGCAACCAACGCGCGTTCGCTGATCTGCTTCATGCCTGCGATCAGTGCGATTGCGCCGAAGACGTGGTGGCGGCCATCCAGCGCATTGATGCGATGGGCATCAAGGGCCTGGGCCCTGCAGTCGCGAACCTGCTGTACTTCATTCACCCCACGTTGGTGACTCCGTTCAACACCGCCATTGTCAACGGCTTCAATGCCGTCACCGCAGGGCGCGTGAAGCTGGGACGCTGGGACCACTACCTTTCGATGCGGGAAGGCCTGCTGCGCCTGAACGAGCAGTACCGCCTGAAACTCTCCAACGATCTCGGTGCGATTGCAGGCTTCATGTTCGACATCGGCAGCGGCAGGTATGCCGCGCCCCCGGCGGCGATGGATGCGGCGGCAGCTGCGCTCTGGCAGGACGATCTCCTGCGTGTTCGGCAGGAATCCACTGCATTGCAAAAAGAGCTGTCCTTGGCTAGCGAGAGCGATGCAACCCATACCGGGGTCCAGGCGTTGCTACGCGACTTGGGCAAGTCTTTGGGGTTTGATGTATGGATCGCAGCCAACGACCGAGGGCGTGTGCATGGCAGCGGTCTTTTGGGGGACGGATGCCTGGTGCAATTGCCAGCGATTGCCGGCGGAGGATTGGAGTCGGTGCGCCTGATTGACGTCGTGTGGCTTGATCCCCAGTCCTCAATGGTTGCGGCCGCATTTGAGGTCGAGCATACGACATCGATCTATTCGGGCATCGTGCGGATGCTGGACCTGGCCCTTGGAACACCGGTCGCCGACAAGTGCACGCTCTTTCTGGTGGCCCCGGACAACCGCCGAGACAAGGTGGCTGAACAGCTCAAGAGACCCGCCTTCTCCCGGGTGTCAGAACTGGGCATCCGCTACTTGCCCTACAGCCAGCTTGAACTGCACCACACGTCCATCAGCCGTTTCGGCTCCAGCATCAAACCGCTGCTGGAGATCTCGCAGCGACTGTGAGCCTGCGCCTGTGCCCCAGCGAGAGCGCGTGTCGCCGGGCCACACGGCGGCGGCATTTTGCTGCGCTGTCGGGAAGATGAAATTCCTGTAATCCCAACCGTAGGGATTGGCGGGTAGAGTCTTGCGTCATGCACGCTACGGCTCCGGCGCCGGCTTCTACCATGTGGTTTCGCGTTGGCAGTGATCTCCGAGAGAGCTCTCGATAGCGTCTTCTTCGCAACCACGAAAGCCCCGCCATGAACGTCACGACAAAGCCATTGGATGCGCTGCTGCCTGTCGGTGCGCTGGGAAAGTCCGCGTCCAAAGCACCAGGAGCGGCGGAAGACGGCTTCCTGGACGCAATGAAACAGGCATTGACCACCAC
>NZ_JBKDTZ010000327.1:0-24796 GCF_046339755.1 Acidovorax sp.
TCGTCGGCAGCGTCTGATGTGTATAAGAGACTGGTTAGTTTGTGACCTGCTGGTATATTCGTGATTCTATGTACACACCTAGGCGACGGCGGCCGGCACCGCCACCAAGGGCGGCGAGGTCATGCAGCAGGTAGTCAGCACGATGCAGGACATCCACCAGAGCAGCAAGAAGATCGCCGACATCATTGGGGTGATCGATGGCATCGCGTTCCAGACCAACATCCTGGCACTCAACGCGGCGGTCGAAGCCGCGCGGGCGGGAGAGCAGGGGCGCGGCTTCGCCGTGGTGGCATCTGAGGTACGCAGTCTGGCCCAGCGCAGTGCCGCTGCAGCCAAGGAGATCAAGTCGCTGATCCAGAGCAGCGTCGAGAAGGTGGATTCAGGCACCCAACTGGTGGCCAATGCAGGCGCGACCATGGACGAAATTGTCCAGGGCGTTCAGCGCGTCAACGGGATCATTGGCGAGATCAGCACCGCTGCCGCAGAGCAAAGCGACGGCATCTCGCAGGTGAACCTGGCAGTTACTCAGTTGGATCAGATGACACAGCAAAACGGTGCTCTGGTAGGTGAGAGCACCACGGCCGCAGAGAATCTGCGTCAGCAAGCCCGGCGCCTGGCCGAACTCGTGGCGGTGTTCCAGGTCGCCGACGACGCGAATGCGAGGCAGGGCCTGTCGATGCCCGGCAATCGTGAATTCGCAGAACATTCGCCCCAATTTGCCCGCCTTGCTCGGTGATACCTGGACGTTAAAGAGCTCGCTGGGGTAAGCGCGGTCGGTTGACGGCTCGCAATGCTCAACATGCATCCTACTCCCCTCAGCAAAGGCATGGCGCAAGTCCATCAAATCCAGCACACTGGTGGACATCACGTGCGGCAGTTTGTTCTCCGTTTGGCAAATGTTGCTGGTGACTTTTGATTGGCACTATGCAAGGTAAATCGCCACCGTTGGTGAACACCAATTTTCCGATGGATTTCATTCCCCTGAACGGCACACCGCAGGACTGTGAGGACTGCGGCAACGCCGAACGGCTGGGGTTTCAGTTCGACTACGCCTACCAGCCCATCGTCGACTTGGAGCGGCGCACGGTGTTTGCGCACGAGGCCCTGGTGCGCGGGCCTGCCGGCGAGGGCGCCATGACCGTGCTGTCCCAGGTCAACGACGGCAACCGCTACCGCTTCGACCAGGCCTGCCGTGTCAAGGCCATCAGGGGAGCGAGCGAGCTGGGCATACGCGAGCGGGTTTCCATCAACTTTTTGCCCAACGCCATCTACAAACCCGAGGTGTGCATCCGCACGACGCTGGAGGCTGCCCGCATCCACCAATTTCCGCTCGACCAGATCATCTTCGAGGTGACCGAAGGCGAGCGCGTGCAGGACGGGCCCTGGTTCGCTTCCATCTTGCGCGAGTACAAACGCTGTGGCTTCAAGACCGCCATCGACGATTTCGGGGCGGGGTATGCGGGGATGAAGCTGTTGTCCGACTTCCAGCCGGACATCATCAAGATCGACATGGACCTGATCCGCAACGTGGACGCGAGCCGACCGCGCCAAGCCATCGTGCGCAGCCTGGTAGGCCTGTGCAAGGAGATGGGCATAGAGGTCGTGGCCGAGGGCATCGAAACCCGTGCGGAGAGAAACTTTCTTCGCGATGCAGGCATCCACCTGATGCAGGGCTACCTATTTGCTCGGCCGGCCTTCCGCTCTGCTGCGCTGGTGGACGCATCGATGTTCGGCACATAACAGCTCAACTCGTCTGCAATCGATACTCTGAGCGTGTTGAACCGACTCAAAACCCGAAGAGATTCAATATGGACGATTCTAATTTTGCTAGACCGTGGTCGCAACCTTCAACCCAAGCTCTCGATGTACGCCACTGCACAGTTGGTGCGAAATCGATAGGGGCGCCCGAGCCCAACAACCCTTGCGCGCTCGCGTAGCTTTAGATCAACACAATCAATACTCCAATGGACGCAATGTCCACCGCCCCAGAATCGGCCCGCACAGAGGCATTGCTTGCTGCGCTGGAGCACGTGCAGGCCGTTGTCGAGTTTGATCTGGAATGCCGTGTGTTGCGGCCCGGCGCACCTCCTTGACCTCACGCTCCAAAACCTTGACCCGTTGCGCTTCAGCGGTGGTGATGCCCTCTCTACCGCAGGCTGCTCGCAAACGCCAGTTGGTGCCGCCCGGCTCCGCTACCATCAAGGCCCTCGACTACAACTTAAAGCGTTGGAAGGGCCTCACGCACTTCGTGAACGACGGCGAAGTGCCGATCTCGAACCATTGGTTCGAGAACCAGACCGACCGATTGCAGTTGGACGATCGAATTGGCTGTCCGCCGGTAGCCTGCGAGCGGGCAAGCGCGCAGCAGCCATCATGAGCCTGCTGCACTCGGCGCGCATCAACGGGCACGACCCGTACGCCTACTTCGAGGTTGTACTGGATCGCTTGCCCACTCACCCGGCCAGCCAGATCGATGATTGCTGCCGCACCGCTGGTCACCGCCAGCCTGACTTCGTCAACTTGGCCCCACGCCCGTCAAGGTGTGTTCGGCAGTCGCAAACGATGGGTTGACCGGCTTGCTTCTGCCGCAAACAAAAAGGCCCTGCCTTGAGGTCCGAGGCAGGGCCTTTTGCCAAGGGCGGCATGGCCACCCAGGGGGTCGTCAACGCAGCTGGCGCTTGATGACTTCGTAGCGGGCTTCGTTGCTCACGTTCGCGGCGGTCGAGAACTTGCTGGCCATGAAGGGCTGCAGCTTTTCCAGGCGGTCCTTGGGGGCCGGATGGGTCGAGAACAGCACTTCGTAGGCCTGGTTGGAGCCGGAGCCCGTGGCCGCATACATGTTCAGCACCGTGGGCAGGCCGATGGGCGCGTAGCCGGCGCGCGCGGCGTAGAGCACGCCCTGGCGGTCCGCATCGAACTCGTCGGACTGGTCCAGGCCCTTGGTGTACAGGTTGCGCACCAGGCCCACCATGGCCGAGCTCACCATGGCATTGCCCGAGCGGGCCTGCACCACGCCGCCAGCGGCCTGGGCGAAGCCGCCCTTCTTGATGGCAGCCAGGTAGTGGCCGCGCGTCACGTGGGCGATTTCGTGGCCCAGCACACCGGCCAGTTCCGCTTCGGACTTGAGCTGGCGCATCAGGCCGACAGTGACGAACACGAAGCCGCCGGGCGTGGCATAGGCGTTCACGGCGTCGGAGTCGATCACGCCAAAGCGCCAGGCGAACTGGATGTCCTTGCCGTCCTTGTCCTTGGGCTTTTCGGCCTGGGCAGCCACCCACCAGCCGACCTGGCTTACGTAGCGCTGCACGGCTTCGTTGCGCAGCAGCGGGCGGGCGCCCAGCAGCACGGACGAAAAATCGTTGCCCATGGCACGCTGTTCTTCGGCAGAGTAATCCTTGAATGCAGCGGATGCGCCCTGGATCACGTCCATGACGCCACCGGCACGCGAACCGCCGCCGGAACCGCCGCCCAGCGCGGACGACAGGACATTCAGGCCTCCGGAGCCGCCAGCCTGCGGCATGGTTTCACAACCGGTCAGCAATACGACCGTGGCCAGCGCCAGCGCGGCGGCCTTCAAGCGTTGGAGTTTCATTTTTCTGCTCCGGTGTAGGCGTCAATCTTCTGCGCCACGACCTTGCCGCTGCGTGCGAACTGCTCGGCCTGGCCCATGTTGATCGCGTACTTCTCGAGTTGCGCCATCTCAGCCGGATTCGGCTGGGCATTGGCGATCTGTTCCTTGGTGAGGCCTCGGGTACCCGTGGTCGCCGTGGGGCGGTTGCTCGGTGCCGAGAAGATGCTCGCCAGGTTGGTTCCCGAACTGGCGGGCGGCGCAGCAGCCGGTGCCGCAGCTTCCAGGGTCTTCACGTGCGTCAGCCGCACCCAGCCTTCGGCGCGGCCGAACTTCACCTTGACCCAGCCCTCCTGTGCATCGGTCTGCTCAAGCTTGTTGCCCTTGGCCAGCCTGACCACGACCTTGCCGTCCAGAGCCGGCGTGGCGCGCAGCTCGGTGGCGGTGGTGACTTCCAGCGATTGGGCATGCGCGCCAAGGCCCAGCCCCAGCAGCAGCGCAATCAGCAGGCCCTTCAAAAGGCCCACGAATGATGTGTTCACTTTCCTTCTCCTCTCTGTGTCTGAACCGGGGCCTCGGCGGGTGCCGGCGCCCCCACTGACGAACGGCGCTGCGGCTCAAAAAGCCGCACCGCCTGGTCGCGGCCCTTTACCTCGAAATCGCCGCGGTCAATGAAAACAAATGTTTCCCCACATTGTGCCCTTGTCGACTCGGAAACCAAAACCCGGGCTATGCCTTTTGTACAACCTTCGATGCGGCTGCACAGGTTGACGGCATCGCCGATTGCGGTGTAGTCCAACCGGCGCGAAGTGCCCAGGAACCCCACCACGGCCGAGCCGGTATGCACACCGATGCCGATGTCAAACTTGGCAGTAGGGTCTTCGCGCGCCATGTCATCGGCGAAGCGCTGCAGCGCGTCCGCCATACCCAGCGCCGCCTCCACCGCCAGCACCGCATGGTTGGGCTGGGCGATGGGTGCCCCCCAGAAGGCCATGATGGCATCGCCGATGAACTTGTCCAGCGTTCCCTGGTAGCGGAAGATCACCTCCACCTGCATCTCGAAGTAGCGGTTGAGGATGTTCACGATCTCCTCGGGCTTGCGGTGCTCCGAGAGGCTGGTGAAGCCGCGGATGTCCGAGAACAGCAAGGTGATTTCGCGGCTGGCGGATACCTCGGCCTCGGCCACGGTTTCTGACAGATCTTGCACGATGCGCGGGTCTACGAAGCGCGCGAACATGGCCTGCACGTGGCGCCGCTGGCCCATCTCGAGCCGCGAGGACAGCAAGCCGAAGGCCAGCAGCGCCACGGCGCCCAGCACCAGCGAGGACACAGGCATCCAGTACACATGGGCTTCCTGCAAGGCCACAACGCTGCCCCCGATGGCAGCCGCCGTGAGTGCCCCATAGCCCACGACCACCCAAGTGGGTGATATGCGCACCACGAAGGCGAGGGCCAGCCCGCAGACCAGCAGCATCACCAGGGATGGATTCACCCATTCCGGGGCCTCGCGCAGCCACTCGTTGTTCTGCAGGTTGGCCAGGCCGGTCGCCAGCACGAAGGGGCCGGGCGTCGTCGCGTCCATGGGCGTGGGCACGAAGTCCAGGATGCCGCTGGCCGTGGCGCCGATCACGATGATCTTGCCGCGCGCATCGAAGGGCAGCTTGCGATCACCCGTTTGGGTGGCCAGGTAGGCCTTGGCGTAGGAAATGCGCGTGAAATCCTTGCCATACCAGTTCAGGCGAAAGCCCGGCTTCCGGGGTTGCGGCAGTTGCAGCGCATCGGCCACCCGGCCGATCATGTGGGGAATCCACCAGCCATCGGTCTCGCGGCCGACCTCGGTGCGCCGGCCGATGCCGTCGCGGTCCTTGACGAAGTTGATGTAGCCGGTGCGCCATACCTCGGGCGGCAGCGACAGCGGGCCTTCGATGCCGTAGGCGGCATCGGGCTTCGCATTCTCCAGCGGGCGTATGCCCATGGCCGGCGGCGCCATGGTCAGCGGCGCCTTCTGCTCGGTGTCCTCCATCAGCACCATGGGGATGAAGGCATGCTCGAACGCCAGCGCCTTGGCCAGTTCCGCATCGTTCTCCGGCCGGAAGCGGTCGGCCTGCGTCAGGATCAGATCGAGCACGATGGCCCGCGGCTGCTGGGCCGCCAGCGCCGAGATCATTTCCGCGTGGATGACCCGGGGCCACACCCATTTGCCGGCCACGTCGAGCATCTGCTGATCGACCAGCGAGAACTGGTCGATGTCGACCACGACGATGTCGTCCGGCGGCGTGCGGCTGTCCGCATGCCAGCGCAGCAAGGCATCTCCCACCCGGTTATCGAGGGCATCGAGCTTGTGCCAGGTGGTCACCTCGAACAAGGCCAGCGCGCAGAGCATGAGGCACAGCACGGCATACAGCGCGCTGCGGCCAAAGCGCTGGCGCAGCCGGGTGAGCACAGTGGAGGAATGTGGGGATGGGGCGGAGGGCACAGCCGAGAGTATCCACGCCCCGCTTTGCCAGCGGCAAGCGCATCGACCCTGCCCGTTGTGCCCGCCCTACTCTCCTTGGGACTTCAACCGCCCACAAAGACCTGCCGCTGCTCGCCCAGCCCCGTGGCGCCCAGGCGCACCACGTCGCCGGGCTTGAGGAACCAGGGCGCAGGCTTCTGGCCCAGGCCCACGCCGGCGGGGGTGCCGGTCAGCACGACGTCCCCAGGCTCCAGGGTCATGAACTGGCTGATGTACGAGATGACCTGGGGCAGCCGGAAAATGAAATTGCGCGTATTGCCGTTCTGCACGCGCTGGCCGTTGACCTCCAGCCACAGGTCCAGCGCATGCGGGTCGGCGACCTCGTCGGGCGTTACCAGCCAGGGGCCGATGGGGGCGAAGGTGTCGTAGCTCTTGCCCTTGACCCACTGGCCACCGCGTTCGATCTGCCAGGCACGCTCGGACACGTCGTTGGCCAGCACATAGCCGGCCACGTGCTGCAGCGCAGCAGCTTCACTGACATGGCTGGCACGGGTGCCGATGACCAGGCCCAGCTCCACCTCCCAGTCGGTCTTCTGCGAGCCGGGCGGTATGCGCACCTCGTCGTTCGGGCCGCTGAGCGAGGTCACGGCCTTCATGAACAGCACCGGCTCGGCGGGTGCCTGCATGCCGGCTTCGGCCGCGTGGTCGGCGTAGTTCAGGCCCACGCAGACGATCTTGCCCACGCCGCCCACCGGGCTGCCAAGGCGGGGTGTGCCTTGCACCGCAGGCAGGCGGCTGGCGTCGATGGCGGCCAGGGCCGCCAGGGTGCGCGGGTTGAGCTGGGCCGGCCCCAGGTCGGGCAGCAGCATGGACAGGTCGCGCAGCACGCCCTGGGCGTCGAGCAGGCCGGGGCGCTCTGCGCCGGGCTGGCCATATCGGAGGAGTTTCATATCGGAAGTGGTTCAGGAAAACGGGAGGACGCCAGCATACCCATCGGCGGACGTTTACCATCGCAGGGTGGCGCTTCCGCCGCGTCCCGATTTCGCCGTCTCCGCCCGCTCCCATGGTTTCGCCCTCCCCCAGCCTCTCTTCACCGGCAGAACCGCGCCCGGCTCCCCGCAACTGCACCGACCTGTTCTGGTCCTTCACCTGGCTGGCGCTGCAGGGCTTCGGCGGCGTGCTGGCCGTGGTGCAGCGCGAGCTGGTGGAGCGCAAGCGCTGGATGACCAACGAGGAGTTCGTCGAGGAATGGGCCGTGGCCCAGATCATGCCGGGCCCCAATGTGGTGAACCTGTCGATCACCATCGGCGACCGCTATTTCGGCTGGCGCGGCGCGCTGGCGGCACTGGCCGGCATGCTGCTGTTTCCGCTGATGCTGGTGCTGACGCTGGCCGTGGTCTATGCCCAGTTCGCCAGCCACCCGGCCGTGGCCGGGGCATTGCGCGGCATGGGGGCAGTGGCCGCCGGGCTGATTGCAGGCACGGGGCTCAAGCTCTCGGCCACACTGCGCACCCACCCGCTCGGCCCGGCCTTGTGCACGGTGATCACGGTGCTCACCGTGGTGGCCATGGCCGTGCTGCGCTGGCCGCTGGCCTGGACCTTGCCGCTGCTGGGCGGCACGGCCTGCCTGCTCACCTGGCGAAAGCTGGCGCCATGACGGGCGCCACCATCCACATGGGCTGGGCCGACTGGCTGCAGCTGTTTCTGTACTACATGTCGCTGTCGCTGCTGGCCGTGGGCGGCGCCATCGCCACCGCACCCGACATGCACCGCTTTCTGGTGGAAAAGCAGGCCTGGCTGGCCGACCCACAGTTCAACGCATCCATCGCCATCGCCCAGGCCGCGCCGGGCCCCAACGTGCTCTTCATCGCGCTGCTGGGCTGGAACGTGGGCCTGAATGCGGGCGGCGCTGGCATGCTGGGCTGGGCCCTTGGCGCCCTGGGCATGGCCGTCTGCATGGTCGGCGTGATGCTGCCCAGCAGCCTGCTCACCTGGCTGGCCACGCGCTGGGGGCACCGCAACCGCGAGCGGCGCGGCGTGCGCGCCTTCAAGCAGGGCATGGTGCCGGTGGTCATCGGCCTGCTGCTGGCCACCACCTGGGTGCTGGCCCAGGCCCATGGCGGCCTGGCCACCGCCTGGCCGCTGTGGCTGGCGACCGTGGTGACCATGCTGCTGGTGTGGAAGACGCGCCTGCACCTGCTGTGGATGCTGGGTGCCGGCGCCCTGCTGGGCGCCCTGGGCTATATGGGGTGACCGTTGATGTGCGAGCTGGACTTGATGTACAGCGTGACGGGGTTGCCGGCGCCATCGTCGCCGGTGATCACCAGGGGCAGGCCCGTGCCCTTGGCCGTCCACCCCGCCGACACGCGCGTGCCATTGGTCCACTCGAACTTGCAGGCCATGTAGGTGCCGGCGGGCACGGTCACGCTCTCCTGGCCGCGGTAGGTGATGATCTGTGTTTCGCGGGTGGTGCTGGTCTGGGCCGGTAGGCCGGGGAACTCGATGGTGGTCTGGCGCACCTCGTTGAGCGTATAGCTCTCGTTGAGCGCCAGCGCGAAGTCGCGCACGCGGTTGGCCGGGTTGAGCACCATGGTGGTCCGCATGCCCGCAATCGGTGCGTCCATGCGCGCCGTGCTGCCATAGCGCAGCAGCACCGGTCCCTGCGGCGTGGTTTCCAGCTTGTCGTACTCCAGCACACGCGCATTGAACGAGGTGGTGCCTGATTTGCTCACCAGCACCGTGCGCTCGGTCTCGATCAGCCCCGTCTGCCCGGCAAAGCTGGCGGGGCCGTTGATGCGGCCCTCGGTGCTGAACTGCACGGCGGCGTCGGCGGACTGCCAGTCCCAGCGGTAGGTCGTGCCCTGCTGCAGCAGCACGGGGTTGAAGCAGTCCGAGGCAGCGCCGGTGCCCGTGCCGGGGGGCAGCACGGTGGTGTTCTCGCACAGCGCGGCATTGGCCTGGCACAAGGCGGCCGTCAGGTCCACGATCTGACCGGCGGTGTGGCTTTGGCTGGCCACCATGAATCGCCCCTCGCTGAACGCGAAGGCATTGCCCACGGAGGGGTAGAAGCGGTAGGCGTAAGGCCCGGCCATTCCGTCCTGCCCCGCGCCGGGCGGGAAAAAGGACGGCAAGCTGCTTTCAAGCCACTGGCGGGCAGCGTCGCGGCTTGCGGGGCGTACAGTGAGTTCGGCCTGCGCCGTGGCCGCAAGCATGGCGCCAAGGGCCAAAGCCGCCGCGCACCTGGTAGTTGATCGCATCATGGTTTCTCCGGTTCAGGCAGGGGCCAGGGTTTTGAATGCCAGGGCTTGCCAGGTATCCCCGTGTGTGCCAACCAGTGCCTGCTGAGCACGGGTTCCTTGCAGGCTGGGCGAAGTGTCACCTGCGCAGGGTGCTGAAGTCCATAGGCCGCCAGGACAGCAAACGCCACCGCCGTGAACAACGTCACGCACGGGCCCGCCTGCAGCATTCGCCAAATGCAGCAACAATGCCCCTCCACACTCCGTGCCAAGGAATACCGCACCATGAACCTCCGTCCCCTGGGCCGCTCGGGCCTGCAAGTCTCTCCCCTGTGCTTTGGCGGCAACGTCTTCGGCTGGACGGCCGATGAGGCCACCTCGTTTTCACTGCTCGACGCCTGGCTGGACGCGGGCTTCAACTTCATCGACACGGCCGACGTGTACTCGCGCTGGGTGCCGGGCCACACGGGCGGAGAGTCCGAAACCGTGATCGGCCGCTGGCTGGCCCAAAGCGGCAAGCGCGACCGCATCGTGCTGGCCACCAAGGTCGGCAAGGACATGGGCGATGGCAAGGTGGGCCTGCGCCCCGAGTACATCCGCCAGGCGGTAGAGGCATCGCTCAAGCGCCTGCAGACCGACCACATCGACCTCTACCAGTCGCACGACGACGATGCCAGCGTGCCGCTGGCCGACACGCTGGGCGCCTACGACGACCTGGTCAAGGCCGGCAAGGTGCGCGCCATCGGCGCCTCCAACTTCACCGCCGCGCGCCTGGCCGAGGCCCTGGCGACCAGCGAACAGCTGGGCATCACCCGCTACGAAAGCCTGCAGCCCCTGTTCAACCTGTACGACCGTGCCGTGTTCGAGAAGGAACTGCAGCCGCTGTGCGTGGACAAGGGCGTGGGCGTGATCAACTTCTATGCGCTGGCCGCCGGCTTTCTGACCGGCAAGTACCGCACCGAGGCCGATGCCGGCAAGAGCGCACGCGGCAAGAACACCACGGCCAAGTACCTCAATGAACGCGGCCTGCGCATCCTGGCCGCACTGGACACCGTGGCCGCGCGTCTGGGCGCCACGCCCGGCCAGGTCGCGGTGGCCTGGCAGATCGTGCAGCCGGGCATCACGGCGCCGATCGCCAGCGCCACCTCGCTGGCGCAGTTGCAGGACCTGGTGAAGGCCACCCAGCTCACGCTGGATGCAGAGGCCCTGGCCACGCTGGACGCTGCCAGCGCGCAGTGAGCGGCACAGGCTGGCTCCCTCGCCGCACGGGACGGTACACGGCCCTGTTTGGCACCCAGAGCCACCGGTTCTCCCAACGCGTGAACCACCGCCCCAGTGGCGACTTCGGCGTTGCCAGCAAAAACGCTCAGACCGGCAGCGTTTCCAGAATGCGCCGGTTCGCCTGGATGTGCGCTTCGATCCTGTCGATCTGCTCATCCAGGGTTTTCGTTTCCTGCGCCAGGTCGAACTGCGGCAGCCTGTACTTTTTGTAGACCAGCACCAAGGTACCAATCACAACCCCAAAGAAACACAGGATCTGCCAGGCAGTATCCAGGGTCGGGCCCAAGAAGATTGCCCAGAGGATGGCGACACACACCACCGCAATGATGGCAATGGTGCGCCGATCGGTCTTGGATTTCCCCAACCGGCTTTCGAGTTGCTGAATCACCTGCGCCCGCCGCTCCCGCACAGCCTCCAGCTCACGCGTCAATCGGGGCATGGCCAACTCCGCAGCCGTGCGGTCAGTCCCCCGCTGCACGGCGCTGATCGCCACCTCGAGCTTGCAGGTGGAAGCCACGCCGCCTGACCGCCTGCACGCCGCCAGCGTGCTCGTGCCCAGCCCGATATGCATCGCCCATTCGTCCCTGCGGATGCAAGGTTCAGGAATTCAACGGGCAGAAAAAAAGCCCACTTCCATAGGAGCGGGCCTGTGTTGCGGGTACCCAGGGAACCCGGGCAAACGCGATCACATGTTGTCGATCATCACCTGGCCAAAGCCCGAGCAGCTCACCTGCGTGGCCCCGTCCATCAGCCGCGCGAAATCGTACGTGACCTTTTTCGAGGCAATCGACTTCTCCAGCGAGCTGATGATCAGGTTCGCCGCCTCGATCCAGCCCATGTGGCGCAGCATCATCTCGGCCGAGAGGATCTCGGAGCCGGGGTTCACATAGTCCTTGCCGGCGTACTTGGGGGCCGTGCCGTGGGTGGCCTCGAAGCAGGCCACCGAGTCGGACATGTTGGCGCCGGGCGCGATGCCGATGCCGCCGACCTGCGCGGCCAGCGCGTCGGAGATGTAGTCGCCGTTGAGGTTGAGCGTGGCCACCACCGAGTACTCGGCCGGGCGCAGCAAAATTTGCTGCAGGAAGGCATCGGCAATGCTGTCCTTGATGGTGATGTCCTTGCCCGTCTTGGGGTTCTTGAACTTGCACCAGGGGCCGCCATCGATCAGTTGGGCGCCGAATTCCTTCTGCGCCAGCGCATAGGCCCAGTCGCGGAAGCCGCCTTCGGTGAACTTCATGATGTTGCCCTTGTGCACGATGGTCACGCTGGGCTTGTCATTGTCGATGGCGTACTGGATGGCCTTGCGCACCAGGCGCTCGGTGCCCTCGCGCGAGACGGGCTTGACCCCGAGGCCCGAGGTGTTGGGGAAACGGATCTTCTTGACGCCCATCTCGTCCTGCAGGAACTTGATGAGCTTCTTGGCCTTGTCGGATTCGGCCTCAAACTCGATGCCGGCGTAGATGTCTTCCGAATTTTCGCGGAAGATCACCATGTTGGTCTTCTCGGGTTCCTTCAGGGGCGAGGGCACGCCCTTGAAGTACTGCACCGGGCGCAGGCAGACGTACAGGTCGAGCTCCTGGCGCAGGGCCACGTTGAGCGAGCGGATACCGCCGCCCACCGGCGTGGTCAGCGGGCCCTTGATGGACACCACGTACTCGCGCAGCACGGCGAGCGTCTCTTCGGGCAGCCACACGTCGGGGCCATAGACCTTGGTGGATTTTTCGCCGGCGTAGACCTCCATCCACTGGATCTTCTTCTTGCCGCCATAGGCCTTGGCCACCGCGGCATCGACCACCTTGATCATGACCGGCGTGATGTCGAGGCCGGTGCCGTCGCCTTCGATGAAGGGAATGATGGGTTCGTCCGGCACGTTCAGCGACATGTCGGCGTTCACAGTGATTTTCGGGCCTTGGGCAGGCACCTGGATGTGCTGGGCGCGGGTCATGGACGGGGGTCTCCGTTGGAGATCTGAAACCCAATGCAGCGTGCCGGGCGACGCGCACCTGACCGCGAAGATTCTATAGACAAAAAATTGCTGAAAACCCCTGTCAACCGTGCGCGGACTGCTATCGTTGCAAGTGGAGCCTTGCGAGTTTTTCGCAGGGCCCTCAACCCGATAGTTCGTCTAGGAAATGGCATATATGAAAAAACTCCTCGCTGTCCTGATGGCTGGTCTGTTCTCTGCCGGTGCATCTTTCGCACAGGCTCCAGCCGCCCCTGCTGCCGCTCCCACCCCCGCTGCTGCACCCGCAGCTGCACCGGCTCCCATGGCCAAGGCGGCACCGGCCCACAAGCAGTCCAAGAAAGTGGCCCAGAAGAAGCCCAAGAAGCACGCCAAGAAGGCGCATGCCTGATGCGGCTGGGGGTTTGTGCGGATCTCTGACCCCCACCCATTTCGGTTTGCTTCAAAATCGCCCGCATCCGCGGGCGTTTTTTTTGTTTCTGGCGCCCCCGCACATCCCACCGGAAGAATCCTGCCCATGCCCAGCCTGATGATGATGACGAGCCTTGCCACTCCCCTGCTCCCCACCCGTCGCCACGCCCTGGCGGCCACCTTGCTCGCCACAGCGCTCGCAGCCCTGGCCCCCGCGAGCCGGGCCCAGGAAGGCCCGCAGCTGAACCTGCAGCGCGTGGAGCTGTCTGCCGGTATGCACCGCATCGACGCCCAGGTGGCCGTGGCCCCGTTGGAACGCCAGATCGGCCTGATGAACCGGCCCGAGATGCCGCAGCACGAGGGCATGCTGTTCGTCTTCGAACAACCCAGCCAGCAATGCTTCTGGATGAAGAACACCCTGCTGCCGCTGACCGCCGCTTTCGTCGCGGACGACGGCACCATCGTCAACCTCGAAGACATGAAGCCGCAGACGCTCGACTCGCACTGCTCGAAGAAGCCGGTGCGCTTCGTGCTGGAGATGAACCAGGGCTGGTTCGCCAAGAAGGGCATCAAGGCCGGCTTCAAGCTCGGCGGGGTCCCTTTTTCACGCAAGTGAGCCGGACGCGCCCATGAAAAAAACGGCCCTCGGGCCGTTTTTCTTTTCCGCCCAGCAAAGGGCGGATGGATTGCCTGCGGGGGGGCAATCAGGCGAAGTTGGCTTCGGCGAACTTCCAGTTGACCAACTTGTCCAGGAAGGTCTCGACGAACTTGGGGCGCAGGTTGCGGTAGTCGATGTAGTAGGCGTGTTCCCACACGTCCACGGTCAGCAGGGCCTTGTCGGCGGTGGTCAGGGGCGTGCCGGCGGCGCCGGTGTTCACGATGTCGACGCTGCCGTCGGCTTTCTTGACCAGCCAGGTCCAGCCCGAACCGAAGTTGCCCACGGCGCTCTTCACGAAGGCTTCCTTGAAGGCGGCGTAGCTGCCCCACGTGGCGTTGATGGCCGTGGCCAGCGCACCCGATGGCTCGCCGCCGCCGGCGGGGGCCATGCAGTTCCAGAAGAAGGTGTGGTTCCAGATCTGGGCGGCGTTGTTGTAGATGCCGCCGCTTGCCTTCTTGACGATCTCTTCCAGGGTCATCGATTCGAATTCGGTGCCCTTTTGCAGGTTGTTGAGGTTCACCACGTAGGCATTGTGGTGCTTGCCGTGGTGGTACTCCAGCGTTTCCTGGCTGTAGTGGGGAGCCAGTGCATCGATGGCGTAGGGCAGCGGGGGAAGGGTGTGTTCCATGGTGTTTCCTCGTGGTGGTTTGAATTGTGGTGGCTTGCCAGCCTGCGAGCAGGCATGGCTCACCTGCGGGTGAACGGGCATTGTAGGAAGATCGTGTGACCTCTGCAGCGAAGTTGGCAAGCAAACGTGCACTGCCGCTGCGATATGCGCACCGATCCTACAGCGCCGCCGGTCAAAGCAGCCTGGGCTGGGCTGCCACGGTGAGGTCCACGGCCCCGTCGGCCAGCGTGGCACGCAGGGCATCGCCGGGCCGGGCCTGGCGCACGCTGGTCACGGCGTGGCCATCCGCATCGGCCAGCAGCGCATATCCGCGCTGCAGCACCAGCCGCGGGTCCAGCAGTTCCAGGCGCAGCGCGGCGCGGTCCACCCGCTCGCGCAGGCCGTCGATGCGGCGCTGTACCTGCACCGGCAAAGCGGCGGCGGCGGCCTGCTGGGCCTGCTCCATGCGCTGCAGGCGCAGCAGCACGGCATGGCGCATGCGCTGGGCCGTGCGCGCCAGCTGCAACTGCTCGCGCGCCACCAGGCCCGAGGGCCGGCCCAGCCGCGCCGCGGCCTGGTCCAGGCGCTGGTGGCGGGCATCGAGCAGGCGCTGGATGCCGTCGCCGATGCGGTTTTCGATCAGATCCAAGGCGCCCAGCCAGACTTCGCGCGGCTGCGCCACGAGTTCGGCCGCAGCCGTGGGCGTGGGTGAGCGCAGGTCGGCGCAGAAGTCGGCAATCGTGAAATCGGTCTCGTGCCCCACGCCGCTGACCAGCGGCACCGGGCTTTGCACGATGGTGCGGGCCAGGTGCTCGTCGTTGAAGGCCCACAGGTCCTCGATGGATCCCCCGCCACGCACCAGCAGGATGGTGTCGATGGCGGGCTGCCCAGCCGAAGGCCCCTGCTCCGCCAGGCGGTAGAGCCGGTTCAGCGCGGCCACGATGGACTGCGGCGCCGCCCCACCCTGCACCTGGGCCGGGGCCAGCACCACAGGAATGTGCGGCGCGCGGCGGCGCAGGGCCGTGACCACGTCGTGCAGCGCCGCGGCCCCGAGCGAGGTCACCAGGCCGATGCCCCGCGGCTGCACGGGCAAGGGCCGCTTGCGCGCGGAGTCGAACAGGCCCTCGGACTCCAGTTGGGCCTTCAGGCGCAGGAACTGCTCGAACAGCGCGCCCTGGCCTGCGCGCTGCATGCTTTCCACGATGAACTGCAGGTCGCCCCGGGCTTCGTACACGCCGAGCTTGCCGCGCACTTCCACCAATTCACCATCGCGCGGCGAAAAGTCAAGCAGGCTGGCGGCGCGGCGGAACATGGCGCAGCGCAGCTGGCCCTGGGGGTCCTTGATCGAGAAGTAGCAATGCCCGCTGGACGCGCGCGAAAAGCCCGTGATCTCGCCGCGCACCGCGACAGGATTGAAGCGCGCCTCCAGCGCATCAGCAATGGCGCGGCACAGGGCGCCAACTTCCCACACGCGGGGCGCCGCCACGGGGTTTGTACGTTCAAACATGCGCAGCGACGGCCATTGCGGCCCTATTGACAAGCCGAGTCTTCCACAGAAGCGGCGATGCAGCGCTCCACTGTGCTTGATAAGCATTCTCGTGCCACGCGCCAAGCACCCACATGCAAGTCATTGATTTATAAGGATTTTTCACTGCTTAATTTTTCATCAATCTGTTGCAAGCACGGCGCCAAGCCACTTTGCAAGCTTGGGCGACCCGGTTGCCCACAAAGTTATCCACAGTTTTTGTGGGTGACGCCACGGTCACCGAAAGCGCGCGCCAAGGTAACGGTTTGTGACCAAAAGCCGTCAAGAAGCTGGGCCATAATCACCGATTGCCCCTCATCTGCGCGGAGAGAGATTTGCTGTCCATCATACAAGCCGCAGGCTGGCCTATCTGGCCTCTGATCCTGTGTTCCATCCTCGGAATGGCCCTGGTCATCGAGCGTTTCGTGGCCCTCAAGACGGCCCGTGTGGCACCGCCCAAGCTGCTCGATGAAGCCATCACCGTCTCGTCCAAAAGCCTGCCCACGCCCGACGTGGTGAACCAGCTGGCACAGAACTCCGCCCTGGGCGAGGTGCTGGCCAGCGGCCTGCGCACGCTCAACAGCAACCCCCAGTGCAGTGAAGCCGACCTGCGCGCAGCCATGGAGGGCACGGGCCGCTCCGTCGCCCACCGGCTTGAAAAGTACCTTAGCGCCCTGGCCACCATCGCTTCGGCAGCCCCCCTGCTTGGCCTCTTGGGCACCGTCATCGGCATGATCGAGATCTTCGGCTCGCAGGTCGGCAGCGGCGGCGTGGGCCAGGCCATGGGCGGCGGCAACCCGGCCCGGCTGGCGCATGGCATTTCGATCGCCCTGTACAACACGGCCTTCGGCCTGATCGTGGCGATCCCGGCGCTGATCTTCTGGCGTTATTTCCGCAGCCGCGTCGACGCCTACCTGCTGACCCTGGAATTGGCCTCCGAGCAGTTCGTGCGCCACATCCTGCGCCACAAGAAGTGATGGCCCCCACGGTCGCCCACTGCGTGTGGCTCCCTGCCCCCATCCGCAGGCGTGCCCTGCGCTTCGCTGGTGCATGGGGCCGCGCTTTGCCTTGGGGCGGCCCGGCTGCAAAACCGGGTGCCCTCGAAGCCGCCCCTCGATTGTTTGAAAGGTCCCTGGGATGAACTTCCGCCCCCGCACCAAGGAAGAACCCGAGATCAACCTGATCCCGTTCATCGACGTGCTGCTGGTGATCCTCATCTTCCTGATGTTGACCACCACCTACAGCAAGTTCACCGAGCTGCAGCTGACCCTGCCCGTGGCCGACACAGAGCAGCAGCGCGACCACCCCAAGGAGGTCGTGGTCGCCGTGGCGGCGGATGGCCGCTATGCGGTCAACAAGACCAGCGTGGACGGCAAGAGCGTCGATGCCGTGGCGCGCGCCCTGCGCGAGGCCTCCACCGCCATCGGCAAGGACAGTGTGGTCATCATCAGCGCCGACGCGATGTCGCCCCACCAGGCCGTGGTGACGGTGATGGAAGCCGCGCGCCGCGTGGGCCTCACGCAGATCACCTTCGCCACCCAGTCATCGGCCGGCTCGCGGCCAGCCAACGGCCGCTAGCGCGCATGGCTGCCGCCGGGCCGCAGCCGCCCTCGTCCGCCGGCCTGGTACAGGCCTGGCAGTTCCGGGGCCCTGCCGCCTGGGCGCTGTGGCCCATCTCCCTGCTGTACTCCGGCCTGGTGCGCTTGCGCCGGGCCCTCTACCGCGCCGGTGTGCTGCGCTCGGAACACCCTGGGCGCCCGACCATCGTGGTGGGCAATGTGATTGCCGGCGGCGCCGGCAAGACCCCCGTGGTGATGGCCCTGGTGGAGCATCTCAAGGCCCGGGGCATGAAGCCCGGGGTCATCTCGCGCGGCTATGGCCGCAGCACAACCGACTGCCGTGAGGTGCTGGCCGACAGCCCGGCCAGCGAGGTCGGCGACGAGCCGGCCCTGATCGCCCGCAACTGCGGCGTGCCGGTCTTCGTGGACCGCCAGCGCAGCGCGGCCGCACGCGCGCTGCTGGCCCGCCATCCCGGCACCGATGTCATCGTCTGCGACGACGGGCTGCAGCACCTGGCGCTGCGGCGCGACCTGGAGGTCTGCGTCTTCAACGACCAGGGGCTTGGCAATGGCTTTCTGCTGCCGGCAGGGCCGCTGCGCGAGCCCTGGCCGCGCGCTGTGGACTGGGTGCTGCACCCCGATACTGCCCCCGCCCCGGCCGGCACTGCACCCGCGTTTGCCTTGCAGCGCGGCCTGGCCGGCCACGCCGTGCGTGCCGACGGCCGAAGCCTGCCCCTGCAATCGCTGCAGGGCCAGCCCGTGCAGGCCCTGGCGGCGATTGCCCGGCCCGAAGACTTCTTCGGCATGCTGCGGGCCCAGGGGCTGACGCTGGCACGCACCACGGCCCTGCCCGACCACCACGATTTCACCGGCTGGAGTGACGCGGCAGCACCGGGCGCACAGCTGCCGCTGCTGTGCACCGCCAAGGACGCCGTGAAGCTCTGGCCGCTGCGCCCCGATGCCCTGGCCGTGCCGCTGCAGGTGCATGTGGACCCGGCTTTTTTTGCAGCCGTCGATGCCCGGCTGGCTGTATTGCGGGGCGCTGCCTCGCTATCATCGCCCCCTGCCCGCCCCTCGGGCGATTGATGACCGATTGAACGAACCTTTGCCGGAAAGCTGCCGCCATGGACCCCAAACTGCTTGAACTGCTGGTCTGCCCCGTCACCAAAGGTCCACTGACCTTTGACCGCGAGCACCAGGAACTGGTCTCGCGCAGCGCGCGCCTGGCCTACCCGGTGCGCGACGGCATCCCCGTGCTGCTGGAGAACGAGGCACGCACGCTGACCGACGAAGAAATCGAGGCCTGACCCCGGTGGCCGCCCCCGAAGCCTTCACCGTCGTGATCCCGGCGCGCATGGCCTCCAGCCGCCTGCCGGACAAGCCCCTGGCCGACATCGCCGGCCTGCCCATGGTGGTGCGCGTGGCCCGGCGCGCCGCACTGAGCACCGCCGCCCGCGTGGTGGTGGCCGCCGACGACGCGCGCGTGCTGCAGGCCTGCCAGACGCATGGCGTGCACGCCATCCTGACGCGCACCGACCACGCCAGCGGCAGCGACCGGCTGGCCGAGGCCTGCGAGCAACTGGGCCTGGCGGGCGACGACATCGTGGTCAACGTGCAGGGCGACGAGCCGCTGATGGACCCGGGGCTCATCGATGCCGTGGCCGCCCTGTTGCCGGCTCGGCCCGAGGCCAGCATGGGCACGGCGGCCCACACCATCCACAGCCTAGCGGACTACGAGAACCCCAATGTGGTGAAGGTCGTGCTCGATGCCCGCGGCCTGGCGCACTACTTCAGCCGCGCCCCCATCCCCTGGGCCCGCGACCATGCCGGCACCGCCTGGTGGGAGCAGGCAGCGACCACCTTGCCCGCCGGCTTTGCCCCGCTGCGCCACATCGGCATCTACAGCTACCGCGCAGGCTTCCTGCGCGCGTTTCCTGCACTGCCCCAGGCCCCTACCGAGGTGATGGAGGCACTGGAGCAGTTGCGCGCGCTGTGGCACGGCCACCGCATTGCCGTGCACATCACCGACACGGCACCCGGCCCCGGCGTGGACACGCCACAGGACCTGGAGCGTGTGCGGGCGCTGCTGGCCTAGGGCAGCAAAAATGCACTGGTCTGGTGCACCCATGCCCCATCCTACGCATTTATACGCACGTCATATCGCTCGTGTAAGCCAGTGCAAGGCGGTCACATGCTATCCTCGAAGTAACGAGAGCATTGCATCCCGGGCCCCACAAGCGCCTGCGCGAGCACTGACGTAGCAGCACACCACCCCGCAGCCCCTGCCCATCCGTGGAGCACTGCGGTCTTTTTTTGCTGCCGCTTCGGTGGCCCTTGCGCCGGCGCGCCGTACGCCCCTGCCAGCAGTGCCAGCCGATTTCTAACCTTCGAGGACCTTCATGAGACTGATTCTGTTGGGCGCGCCCGGCGCCGGAAAGGGCACGCAAGCCACCTTCATCTGCCAGAAGTACGGCATTCCGCAGATCTCCACCGGGGACATGCTGCGCGCCGCCGTGAAGGCCGGCACGCCGCTGGGCCTGCAGGCCGACGCCGTCATGAAGGCCGGCGCCCTGGTCAGCGACGAGCTGATCATCAACCTCGTCAAGGAACGCATTGCCCAGCCCGACTGCGCCAAGGGCTTCCTGTTCGACGGCTTCCCACGCACCATTCCCCAGGCCGACGCGATGAAGGCCGCGGGCGTGAAGCTCGACCACGTGCTGGAGATCGACGTGCCCTTCGAGGCCATCATCGAACGCATGAGCGGCCGCCGCTCGCACCCCGCCAGCGGCCGCACCTACCATGTCAAGTTCAACCCGCCCAAGGTGGAAGGCAAGGACGACGTGACCGGTGAAGACCTGATCCAGCGCGACGACGACAAGGAAGAGACCGTCAAGAAGCGCCTGCAGGTCTACAGCGACCAGACCCGCCCCCTGGTGGACTACTACAGCCAGTGGGCCAAGGCCGATCCGGCCGCCGCCCCCAAGTACCACGCCATCAGCGGCATGGGCAGCGTGGACGACATCACGCAGCGCGCCTTCGCGGCGCTGGCCAGCTGATTTTCAGCGATGCCGCCAACAACAAAGCCGGGCATGCCCGGCTTTGTTGTTTTTGCCGCAGCACAACGCTGCTTACTTGGACTTCGGAACAGGAGGTACAGGCATGTTGGGCATGGTCATGGAGCCGGGCTTCTGGCCCGCAGCGCAGGGGCCGACATAGCGGGCCTCCATGGTCAGGGTATCGCTGGCCTTGCCCATCATCGGGGGGTTGTAGGCGTTGTTGATCACGGTCTTGTAGGAACTGGTGAAATCGCCCGTGGTGACGCTTCGCGAGGTCACGGTGACGGTGCCCATCTTGCACTCCGCATTGCCGGTGATGGTGTTGCCATCCCGTTTCATGTCGTTCTTGGAGCACATGGTCTTGGCGGTTTCCAGCGCGGTCTTTTGCATCTGGGCTTCGAAGGCTTCGTCCGTGCACTGCTGCATGACCGCGGCGGGGGCCCCATCGGCCGATGTCGTCTTGAGCTCCCACAAGCCCGCCTTGCGCTTGGGCAGTTCCAGGGATTGCGCGGGAAGGGCAGCCAGTGCCACGGCCGCAGCCACGAGAGAAAGGGAAACGAAGCGCATGGGACAACTCCTGCTAAGGCCAGACAATGCGCCGGATGATAGCCGCGGTGCCGCGCACAAGCGCTGGCGGCGCCAAAAGCTGTGCAACCAAACGTGCACCAGGGCCTGTTAACACCAATTTCGGGGTCGCGAAGGCCCTTGCCGGTGCGCCAATCTAGGCGCGCGACGCCGCGTGTGCCTTTGCACACGCAAGGAACGCAACGACGAGTGGCGCGCCGGCAAGGGCCTTCCCTTCGGGTTGTCCGGCCTTGGGGGCCGTCTGCGGCGTTGCCCGCGCTTGCAAGGCGCAAGCCTTGCTGCGCACGGGCGCCTTGCATCCAGCCCCCTGGCCGGGCAACGGGATCCCCGAAATTAGTGTTAGCAGGCCCTGATCGACGCCTGGGCCACCTCTTTCGCCTCTCCCTTCAGGCCGGGCTGGATCTCAGCCCGTAGGCCTTGCCATCGACGAACAGGTATTCGGCGCGCAGCACCGGGTCGCCCTTTTCCTCGCGCAGCGTAAAGCCCAGCACCGACACCGCGGCGCCCGGCTTGATCTCGGCCACCTGCCAGGCCTGCATGCGGGTCAGCGGCGCCAGCTCGATCTCCCACATCCGGTCCTTGCGCGTGGGCAGAACGGCACGGGCCAGCAGGGCCTTGCCATCGACCGGTGCCGTCTGGGCCGGCACGGCCCGCTGCGCCAGATTGGGTGGCAAGGCCAGGTTGGCGGGCAGCTCGAGTTCCAGTTCGGCATGCGGGTTCTGCCAGCGCACCTTGCGCACCGTGCCTTCGAGATAGATGGGCCGGTCGGCATCGAAGCTGCTCCAGCCGTGGTGGGCATGGGCCGCCAGGGGTACCAGGGGCATTGCCAAGCCGGTGAACAGAAGTTGGCGACGTCGTAGTGGCATGGGACTTCTCCTTTGGGATGGTTATCTGCGCTTTAACAGCGCTACGCACAGAACAGGGCCCGTCGCACTGGCATGGCCCAAGCCAGCGCCACCGTGGAACTGGCTTTGCCAGGCCATCGGTGGCGTCCCCCTGTGGGGCTGTGGGCCGCGGCTCCCCGCCCGCCTGCGCGGGCTTGGACGGCGCCGAAGGGCTGCCGCCTCTGGCGGCGGCACCGTGGCGCGAAGCGACTCAGGGGGCTACAAGTAAGCGATCCAGCGACCGCAAGCCACGACAGCCAGCCAGATCAACGTGGACAGCAGCATCTGCGCCCGCGCCAGGCCATCGAGCCGCGTGAGCGAACCGCGCCCATGAAACCACGCCGCGTTGCAGGCAGCAAGCATCAACAATAGCATCTTGAGGGTGAATGCCCGGTTGGCAAGCAGCTCCTGCGGCTGGGTGGCGAACATCACCAAGCCCGACAGGGCCGCCAGGCCAAAGCCGCACAGCGCCAGCGAGAGGCTCAGGCGCGCCAGGTCCCGCGGCGGGATGGCCGCGCCCCAGCCGAACACCCTGAGCTCCAGCAGCACCAGGTTGCCCAGCAGCAGGGCGATGCCCACGATGTGCACCACCTCCAGTGCCGGGTAGGCCCATACATGGGATCGGAGTGCGGCAAACATGGCGTCAGTGCTTTCGTGCGGCTCAGGCCAGCAGTTCCAGCACCAGGCCGATGCGCGCCTTCACGGGCGACAAACCGGGCGCCGCAACGAGCGCATCACCCGGCTTGGGCAGCAACTGGCCCTCGCTGCAGCGCGTGGACCGCAGCACGCGCACCCCCACGGCCTGGGCGCGCGCCAGCGCGGCCTCCAGCGCCTGGTGGATGGTGCCGTTGCCCGTGCAGGCCACGACCAAGCCCTGCACGCCATCGCGCACCAGCGCATCCACCGCACGGCCGCTGGCGCCGGCATGGCTCACCACCAGTTCCACCCAGGGCCATGCCGCATCGGCCGGCCGGTGCAGCACAGCGGCCAGGTGCACCTGCCGGGCCGGCTGCGGCCAGGCATGCGCCAGGCGCACCACCCCCTCCTCCACCCAGCCCAAGGGGCCGGCATCTGCGGAGTTGAAGGGATCCACCCGGTAGGGGTGCACCTTCTGCACGCGCTGCGCACCATGGATGGTGCCCGCGGCAACCACGAGCACGCCGCGCGCGCCCTCGGTGGCGGCCACGGCCACGGCATCCATCAGGTTCTGCGGGCCGTCGGGCACGAGTGCAGTGGCAGGGCGCATGGCGCAGGTCAGCACCACGGGCTTATCGGCCGCCAGCACGGAGTGCAGGAACCAGGCCGTCTCTTCGATGGTGTCGGTACCGTGGGTGATGACGATGCCGCCGACAGCAGGGTCGTCCAGGCAGGCCGCGCAGCGCTGCGCCAATGCGTGCCAGATGCCGAACTCCATGTCCTTGCTGTCCACCTGGGCCACCTGCTCGACCACGAGCGGGCCGCCAGCCAGCGCTTGAAGCCCAGGCACGGCCGCCAGCAGTTCACCCACCCCTACCTGTGCGGCCGTGTAGCCGATGTTGTCCCCCGCCTGCGCAGCGGTGCCGGCAATGGTGCCGCCCGTACCCAGAACCACAATTTTTTGCGCACTCACTTGCATACTCCGAAAAACTGGTGAAAAATACAGCTACTGGATTAAAAAACAGTTATTTGCCACTGTACCGGCACACACTGGAAACCACCATGCTCGACAACCCCAAGCTCACGGCCCGCCAGCAACAGATTCTGGACCTGATCCAGACCGCCATTGCACGCACCGGCGCCCCGCCCACCCGTGCCGAGATCGCCACCGAACTGGGCTTCAAGTCCGCCAACGCGGCCGAGGAGCACCTGCAGGCCCTGGCCCGCAAGGGCGTGATCGAGCTGGTCAGCGGCACCTCGCGCGGTATCCGCCTGCGTGGCGACACGGTGCGCTCCATCAATGCAGCGCGCGGCACCCAGTTCAGCCTGCCCATTCCCGGCCTGTCGCAGCTGGTGCTGCCCCTGATCGGCCGGGTCGCGGCGGGCTCGCCCATTCTCGCGCAGGAGCATGTCGATCAGACCTACAGCGTGGAAAACAGCCTGTTCCAGCACAAGCCCGACTACCTGCTCAAGGTGCGCGGCATGTCCATGCGCGACGCCGGCATCATGGACGGCGACCTGCTGGCCGTGCAGTCCACGCGCGAAGCGCGCAACGGCCAGATCATCGTGGCCCGCCTGGGCGACGACGTCACCGTCAAGCGCCTGCGCCGCACGGCCACCGGCATCGAGCTGCTGCCCGAGAACCCCGACTACCCGGTGATCACCGTGCAGCCCGGCGAGGCCTTCGAGAACGACGGCCTCGCCGTCGGCCTGATCCGCAACACCATGCTCATGTAGTCGCCGCCGCGCTGCCCAGGTGGCGGGCGTTTGGCGGGCGGGGTGTGGCTATTCCATACCGCCGCTGGCCAGCCCTGGGCCGCGTATTTCCTTGCAATCCTGCCTGTGTTCACCACCGACCTTCGGAGTCTTCACATGGGAATTGCTTCTTTGACCCTTTCGGCCTTCTCCCACCCGCTGCATGCGCTGACACGCTGGCTGCAGCCCGTCGCCATGCATGGCGGGCACGACATGGCGGCTGCGGCACGGCCACGCACCTGCAAGGCCCCGCTGCCCGCAGCCCCGGCAGCAGCCCGCATGCCGCGCGACGAGGCCGCGCTGGCGGCAACGGGCAACCGCTTGCCAAACCCTCCCCTTGCCGCAGACACCCTGTGCAGCCACACCCAGGCACGCCGCGTGGTGCGGGTGCTGCGCACGGCCAACCCAGGCAGCGATGCCGGTCGCCTCGTGATCTCGGGCCGCATGGCCGATGTCTGCGCAGAGCTCGACCGCATGGCCGCACGCGAAGCACTGCTGCTGCAGCACTGACCGGGCGGCCAGACCCACCCTGCCCCACCAGGGCAACAGACCCCCCAGCCATTGGCTGCACGGGGCCGGCGGAGCGCGAGGGCATTCACGCAGCGTTGCAAATGCTG
>NZ_JBKDTZ010000328.1:0-7222 GCF_046339755.1 Acidovorax sp.
ACATCCACCAGCCGGTCGAACACCTCCAGCCGCACCTGCAGGCCGGGGTGGCGCTCCACCAGGCGCGACAGCGCGGGCGCGACGATGCGCCGCCCGAAGCCAAAGCTGCTGCTCACGCGCAGCAGGCCACGCGGCTCTCGGCGCGTGACCGCCACCTCCTGAAGCAGTTGGTCCACATCATCGAGGATGCGCAGGGCCCAGTGGAACACGCGCTCGCCCTCTTCCGTGACGGCCACGCGCCGCGTGGTGCGGTGCAGCAGTTTCACGGCCAGGTCTTCCTCGAGCAGGCGGATGCGCTTGCTCACATAGGCCGGCGAGGTGCCCAGCTCGGTGGCCGCATCGGCGAAGCTCGATTTGCGCACCACCACGGTGAACACGCGCAGGTCTTCGTTGGAGGGTACTTTATGCACGAAGCGTGAACAATGGATGCACAGACGCCCGATTGTATTTTGGCGAGGGCTGTCCAACAATGCAGGCCACACACCCTCCACCCTCCAAGGAAGACATCTGATGAGCAGCACCACCCAGTACACCATCGCCGTGATTCCCGGCGACGGCATCGGCAAGGAAGTCATGCCCGAAGGCCTGCGCGCCGTGAAGGCCGCGGCCGAGCGCTTCGGCATCGCCCTCACCTACCGCACCATCGATTGGGCCAGCTGCGACTACTACGCCGAGCACGGCCAGATGATGCCCGACGACTGGAAGGCCCAGCTCTCGGACGTGGACGCGATCTTCTTCGGCGCCGTGGGCTGGCCGGCCACCGTGCCCGACCATGTCTCGCTGTGGGGTTCGCTGCTCAAGTTCCGCCGCGAGTTCGACCAGTACATCAACCTGCGCCCCGTGCGCCTGTTCGAAGGCGTGCCCTGCCCGCTGGCCGGCCGCAAGCCCGGCGACATCGACTACTTCGTGGTGCGCGAGAACACCGAGGGCGAATACACCTCGCTGGGCGGCATCATGTACGAGGGCACGGACCGCGAGATCGTGATCCAGGAGTCGGTCTACTCGCGCAAGGGCACGGACCGCCTGCTGCGCTTCGCCTTCGACCTGGCGCAGAGCCGCCCGCGCAAGCACGTGACCCTGGCCACCAAGAGCAACGGCATTGCAATCATCATGCCCTGGTGGGACAATCGTGCCGACGAGGTGGCCAAGGACTACCCGGAGATCACGCTGGACAAGCAGCACATCGACATCCTGACCGCACGCTTCGTGCTGCAGCCCGGCCGCTTCGACGTGGTGGCCGCGACCAACCTGTTCGGCGACATCCTGTCGGACCTGGGCCCCGCGACCACCGGCACCATCGGCCTGGCCCCCTCGGCCAACCTGAACCCCGAGCGCAGCTTCCCCTCGCTGTTCGAACCCGTGCACGGCTCGGCGCCCGACATCTATGGCAAGAACATCGCCAATCCCATCGCCATGATCTGGTCGGGCGCGCTGATGCTGGACTTTTTGACCCAGGGCCAGGGGGCCGGCCGCGCCGCGCACGACGCCATCGTCGCCGCCATCGAAGCCGCCCTGAAGGAAGGCCCGCTCACGCCCGACCTGGGCGGCACGGCCAACACCACCGAGCTGGGCCAGGCCATCGCGGCACGCATCGCCAAGGCCTGAGCAGGCAGGTGCATTGCGCTTCTCCCGACCGTGAAGCCGCGCGTTGATGGCGAGCAGGCATGACCGTGGCCAGCGGCCGCCGCGCAAGGGCCGCCCCGCCGCGCTGGCAGCGTCCCCCTTTCAGGGGGAAGGCGCGAAGCGACTCAGGGGGTCTTCCATTTGTGCCCGAACTGGTTGATGAGCATGCCCAGCAGCACGGCCCCGGTACCCGCCCACTGCGCGGGCGCGGGCTGCTCGCCCAGCACCAGCATGGCGGCCAGCAGGCCCACCACGGGGATCAGCAGCGAGAACGGTGTCACCCGCCCGGCCGGGTGGCGCTGCAGCAGCCGCGTCCAGAGGCTGTAGGCCAGCAAGGTGGCCAGCAGGGCCAGGTAGAGCACGGCGAACAGCGCCTGCCCGTTGAACGCAGCCAGTTGCGTCGCCACCGAGGCCGGGCCATCGAGCCACAGCGCCAGCGCGAAGAAGGGCACGATGGGTACGGTGCTGCTCCACACCACAAAGGGAAACGGCGCGTACTGCCCACCCACCCGCGCCGCAAAGCGCACCACCAGGTTGGACAGGGCCCACATGAAGGCGGCCCCCAGGGTGAGCACGAAGCCCGCCAGGCTCATCTGCAGCGCACCCTCGCCATGGGCGCTGGCGATCACCAGCAGCCCGCCGAACGCCACCGCCAGGCCCAGCCACTGCGCGGGTCGCGCGCGCTCGTGCAGCAGCGTGACCGCGAGGATCAGCGTGAAGAAGGCCTGGGTCTGCATGACCACCGAGGCCATGCCCGCCGTCATGCCCAGGCGCAGGCCCAGGAACAGCAGGCCGAACTGCCCCACGCCCTGCGCCAGGCCGTAGGCCACGATGAAGCGCCAGGGCAGCTGCGGCCGGCGCACGAAAAGCAGAAAGGGCAGCGAGGCCGCAACGAAGCGCAGCGCGCCCAGCAGCATGGGGCTCAGGGTCTGCAGCCCCATCTTCATGACCACGAAGTTCGAGCCCCAGATCAGGATGACCGCGAGCGCACAGGCCAGGTCGCCCTGCGAGAGCGCGCGCGGCGGCGCATCGCCCAACGCCGTCGCCGTGCTCATGCGCGGCTGCCCGCCAGGGTGCCGGCCACGGGCCGCCCCTGCCGCTGCCGCGCCGCGACGAAGGCATCGAAGGCCTGCGCACTGGTCTTGCGCGGCACATAGCCCAGTTGCTCCTTGAGGGCGGTGTTGAGCAGCACCGGCCGGTAGCGCAGAAAGTCGAGCTGCTCGGGGCCATAGCGGCTCACGCCCAGGCGCGAGCCCACGAACAATGCCGATTGCAGCAGCCAGGCCGGCAGGTCCAGCGTGGTCTTGCCCAGCCGCGCGGCGATCTGGTGGATGGTCAGCGCACCGTCGCCCGCCAGGTTGTAGCAGCCGGGCTCCGCGCCATCGAGCGCATGCAGCAGCGCGCCGCTCACGTCCTCGTCCCAGATGAAGACGAAGGGGCTGTCGCTGCCGCGGATGGCCAGCAGGCGCGGCTTTTCGAACAGCGCGGTGATCTGGTTGTCCACCCGCTCGCCCAGGATGGTGCCGATGCGCAGCACGGTCTGCGCCAGCGCGGGGTGGCTCTGGCGCCATGCGGCCAGCATCTCCTCGACCAGGCGCTTGTGGTGGGCGTAGGCAAAGGCCTCGTTGCCACGCAAAGGGTGGTCCTCGGTAATCCAGGGCGCATTGTCGGCATGGTAGCCGTAGGCCGCGCCGCTGGACGAGACGACCAGGTGCCGAACGCCCTGGGCCGCGCAGGCCTCAAGCACATTGCGCGTGCCGTTCACGTCCACGTCGTATTCGAAAGCCCGGTTCGAATCGCGGCCCGGCGTGACGATGGAGGCCAGGTGCACCACGGTGTCGATGGCATGGCGCTGCAGCGTGGTGGCCAGCGCCGGGTCGCGCACATCCTGGGCCTGGTAGGCAATGCCCGGCTGGCGGCGTTCGGCCGGCACTTCGCGCACATCCAGGGCGACCACGGTGCCCGTGTCCGGGCGCTGGGCGAGCGCTGCCACCACGCAACGGCCCAGGAAGCCATCGGCGCCGGTGACCAGGATGTTGCGGGCCCGCATGGTTGTGGCGCTCATGCCTGCTCTCCCAATGCCGCCACAGGCGCGCCCACCGGGTCCTTGCGGCCCCACCAACTGGCCAGCGCCAGCCCGGCGATGATGTCCCAGAAGCCCCAGACACCGGCCACCACGGCCATGCCGCCCAGGCCGCCGAAGAAGCTGAAGATCACCACCAGGCCCAGGCCCGCGTTGCGGATGCCGACCTCGATGGCCACGGCGCGCCGGTCGTAGTCCTGCAGGCCCGTGAAGCGAGCACACAGGTAGCCCGTGCCGAAGGCCAGCGCATCGTGCAGCGCCACGGCCAGCAGCACCATGCCCACATAGTCGAGGAAGAAGCGCCAGTTGCCCGCGATGGCGCCCAGGATGAAGCCGATGAGCGCCAGGAAGCTGACGATGCGCACGGTCTTCTTCACGCGCTGAGTGAGGCGCGGCAGGTGGTGCGCACACAGCAGGCCGAGCACGAAGGGCACACCAATGATGGCGACGATGTGGCCCACCATCTCCAGCGGGTCGAGCGCAATGGTCTTGAGCAGCGGCGCGGCCGTGGGGTGCATGCCGCCCCAGAACGCGAAGTTCAGCGGCATGGCCACGATGGCGATGGCATTGGAGATCGCCGTCATGGACACCGACAGCGCCACGTTGCCGCGCGCACGGTGGGTGAGGATGTTGGACACATTGCCCGGCGGGCAGCAGGCCACGAGGATCATGCCCAGCGCGATGCTCGGCCCCACGCCCAGCAGCAGCGTGAGCGCGAAGGTCACCGCGGGCAGCACAATGAACTGCGCGGCAATGCCCACGGCCATGGCCCAGGGCATCCTGGCCACGCGGCGGAAGTCGTCCAACCGTGTGTCGAGCGCAATGCCGAACATCAGGAAGCCCAGCACCACGTTGAGCAGCACCAGCGAGGCGGGGTTGAAGTTCAGGCGGATCTCGTCGACGGGCAGCATGCGTTGTCTCCTCGAAGTTCTTCTTGTCGTCGATCAGGCCAGCCCGGCCGACGCTTTTCGGACTGCCGCGCGGTAGGTGTCCTTGTGCACGTAGTAGGCCATGCGTTCGAGCTGCAGGTATTGGAAGCCGCCCGACAGGTCCGGCGGTGGGCCCTGCACCGCGGCGGTGAAGGCCTGCGCGGCAGGTGTGCCGGCATCGAGCGCCTTGAAGTAGCGCGCCACCAGCTCGGCCTGTTCGTAGCGGCCCTGCCAGCCGATGCCGCTGGCCTCGATCATGCCCAGTACTGCCAGGCGCCGCCGGCCGGGCGCAAAGATGTTCAGGTGCAGGCGCGGCGCCATGCCCTGCCAGTTGAGCAGTTCGCGCGCGATGAAGGGGTAGTGCAGCGTATAGCCCGTGGCGGCCAGCACCATGTCGTAGTCCTGCTGCGTGCCGTCCTTGAAGTGCACGGTGGCGCCATCGAAGCGCGCGATGTCGGGTTTCACATGGATGTCGCCATGGCCCAGGTGGTGCAGGATGAGCGAGTTCACGATGGGGTGCGATTCGTACATCCTGTACGTGGGCTTGGGAAAGCCGAAGCGCGTGGGGTCGCCCGTGAACCACTTCAAGACCGTGCTGTCCACCTTCTGCTTGAGCCAGGGCGGCAGCGGGCGCTTGCCGCCCAGTGTGTCGGCTGGCTTGCCGAACACGTACTTGGGCACGAAGTAGTAGCCGCGCCGCACCGAGATGTCCACGCTGTCGGCATAGTGCACCGCATCCACCGCGATGTCGCAGCCCGAATTGCCTGCGCCGACGATGAGCACGCGCTTGCCCTTGAACTGCTCGGCATGCTTGTAGGCCGAGGTGTGCAGCAGTTCGCCGCTGAAATGGCCCTCGAAGCGCGGCATGCTGGGCTCGGCCAGCGTGCCGTTGGCGATCACCACGCCCTTGTACTCGGCGCATTCGGTGCCGCCGTCTGCCGTGGCGATGGTCACGCGCCACAGGCAGTCTTCGCTGTCGGAAAGCGGTTCCACCTTCAGCACACGCACGCCGAAGCGGAAGTGCCTGCGCAGGTCGAAATGCTCGGCAAAGGCCGCGAAGTAGCGGCACAGCTCGCGGTGGCTGGGGTAGTCGGCCACGCTGTCGGCCATGGGAAATTCGCTGAACTCGGTGGTGCGCTTGCTCGAGATCAAATGGGCTGACGCGTACACCGTGGAGCGCGGGTTGGCGATGTTCCAGAGACCGCCTACGTCGGTATAGGCCTCGAAGCCCTGGAACGGGATGCCGAGCTTTTGCAGGTTGCGCGCCCCGGCCAGGCCCGAGGGGCCGGCGCCGATGAGCGCGATCATGCCCCGCGTGGCAGGCGTGGTGGTGTCCACGCAGGCCTGCAGGCCGGCGGGCGCGTGGCGGAGGTCGTCTTGCATCAAGGGGTGTGCTCGCGGGTGGAGTTCAACGGGGATCGGAGGGGGTTTGGGCGGAACCCGGCAGCCCCGGTATGGCGGTGGCGCCCGCCTCACCCACGCGCGGCTTGCGCGGCTGGCCGCGCAGCAGGCGGTCGGAGGTGGCGGCGGGCAGGCAGGCCAGCAGGCGCGACAGCCAGCCGATGTGCCGCGGCAGCACGATGTGCTCGCGCCCGCGTGCCACGCCGGCCAGCAGGGCTCGCGCGGCGGCATCGGGCTCCATCAGGCCGGGCATGGCGAAGCGGTTGCCGGCGGTAAGTGCGGTGCGCAGGTAGCCCGGGCTCACGGTGTGCACGGACAGGCGCGAACCCCGGCACTCGGCACGCAGGCTTTCGAGGTAGCGGATCAGCCCGCCCTTGCTGGCGCAGTAGGCGCCATTGCCGGGCATGCCGCGCCAGCCCGCGATGCTGGCCACGCCCACCAGGGCGCAGCGCGGCTCCTGCACGGCGTGGGCGCGCAATGCCTGCACGAAGGGCTGGAAGGTGGTGGCAGGGCCTAGCAGGTTGATCTCCAGCATGCGACGCATCACGGCCAGGTCGCTGGCCTCGGCGGTCTCAAAGCCACCTGCCACGCCGGCATTGGCGATCACCAGGTCGGGCAGGCCGGCACGTGCCATCCAGTCGGCGGCCACATGCCCCATGGCTGCAGCGTCGGCCACGTCGGCCGTGTACACCGCACAGCGCCCGGGCGCCGTGGCGGCCAGCGTATCGAGCACCTCGCGCTGCAGGCCCACCAATGCCACCTGCGCCCCCTGGGCCAGCAGTTCGCGCACCAGGGCCTGGCCCAGGCCGCCACAGGCGCCGGTCACGACGGCATTGCGAAAAAAGGCAGCGGATGGGGCCATGGGCAGCAGCGGTGCTTCAGGAAAAGGACTTGCGCCTACTGTATGGCAGGCCTTATAAATCCCGGAATATTTTCTTATTTCGTCTCGAAATCAGAGATTCATGACAGAAAGCACTGCTTCCGCTGCTGCCTCCCCCGGCCTGCGCCTGTTCGACCTGCTGGAGCTGCTGGTGCGCGAGGCGCGCCCGCTGAACCTGGCCGAGGACGTGGCCGACAGCGGCTGGCCCTTGCACAGCGTGCACCGGGTAGGCGATGCGGCCGTTCTCGACCCAGAAGCCGCTGGCGCCGCGCGAGTAGTCGCCGGTCACATAGTTCACGCCCTGGC
>NZ_JBKDTZ010000329.1:0-13975 GCF_046339755.1 Acidovorax sp.
CCTGCGTCCCCTCCACCACCCCATCATCAAACTGCAACACCCGCTCCGGCCAGCGCAGCGCCGCCAACTTGAAGTCGTGCCCCACCACCGTGCCCGCCTTGCGCTCGGCCCAGCGGCCGCCGGCGGAGAAGTCCACGCAGAACACGTTGCCGCGCTGGCCGTGCCAGGCCAGCGGGTGGGTGTTGAAGAACAGATCGGCATCGCCCTTGCCCACCACGCTGCGGTCAATCTGGCGCACGCGGCGCCAGTAGTGGCCCACCACCACGGGCACCTCATCGGTGTAGGCATCCCACCAGGCCTGGCGCTGCGTGAAGCGCCAGCGCCCGCCCGCAAAGAAGGGCTCGCGCCCCGTGCTCTCCACACCCGAGGTCAGCACCTTGAGCGGGTTGAGCATCTGCTTGTTGGCCTCGTTCTCGGCATGCGCGTGCAGGAACGGCGGCTGGCGCAAATTGTTCTCCAGGCCGTGCAGCCATTGCTCCAGTTCCTGGGCCATGCGCTGCTCCAGCGCCGTCTCGCGCGCCTGCCGGCTGGCGGCGTATTCCCAGTGGTCGTACTCGCTGCGCACCGAGCCCAGGGGCAAGAGGCGTGCGGCCTCGATCTGCGCCTCCTGCCAGGCCGCATGCACCACGCGCAGGTCCGCGCGCTCCAGGGCGATAGGCAGCACCGACAGAAACTCGACGATGGAGCGGCGCTGGGCAGGCGTCGGTCGTGCCGTAGGGGCGTACTTGTCGTGGTCGCGCACCATGCGCGCGTCGAAGAACCAGCCCGATCCGTCCTTGGCATCCTCGCGCAGCAAATTGATCTCGTGGTTGCCCAGCACCGCCACCGCGCGCCCCGCCTGCACCAGGCGCTGCGCGAGGCCCAGCACGGCAGGGCTGTCCGGCCCGCGGTCGCAGAAATCGCCCACGAAGACCAGCGTGCGCCCATCGGCATGGTTACCCTCGGCGTCATAGCCCAGGTGGCCGAGCAACTGCACCAGCGCCTCGTACTCACCGTGGATGTCGCCCACAATGTCGAGCGGGCCGTCGGGCAGGGGTTGGATCAGGCTCATGGGGTGGTCAGCGCAAGGTGCAGTGCAGCAGGCATGGAGCCTCCAGCATACCCGGCCTGTGCCCCACCCCCGATCCAGGCATGCACCGGGGCTTGACAAGCTGTCCAGCCGCGCCAGCACGCCGCTGCTTAGAATTTCCGCCAGACCCGGCCTGCACTGCATGCATGCAGGCAGGCAGGCCGGCAGCTCCCATCCATTGCCCACGCGCACACCACGCCCCCATCCATGACCGACGGCCTCATCCAGATCTACCCCCCGGAACCCGCCCTGCACACCGACGAACGCGAACGGCTGTACGCCGACATCCTGGAGAACTTCGACATCGGGGAGTTCAAGAAGAAGACCTTCGCCCCCGCGCTCAAGCGCCTGTGCCTGCAAGGGCAGATCGAGTCGCGCGACGAGCGCATCGGAGGCCTGCGCGATCCCAACCAGCGCATCAACCCGCTGGGCACCTACGTCCATGCCTACCTGTGCATCGCCTCGCCGGTGGTCAGTGAAGAGGCCTTCGTCGCCATCCTGCAGCACTACAAGCCCCAGTCGCTCACCGACATGGCCATCGAGCTGGTGCGCCATTTCGACGGCATCCGCATGCAGCGTCCCGAGTCCGATTTGTTCCAGCGCATCCGCTGCCTGGTGCGTGCCCTGGAGCAGGTAATCCCGGCCGAGTCGTTCCAGTACCTGTGCGGCAGCATGTTCTCCCGCTTCCTTTCACGCGCCTGCTACGACAAGCACCTGGAGCACTGCATGGCGCCCGACTGCTGGGACGGCGTGGACCGCTACGTCAGCATGGGCAGGGACATGGAGAGCATCCGCAACCTGGCCGCCGAGCTGTTCAGCGGCATGGTCGAGATGCCCGGCATCTACCAGGACCGCCACGTGCTCCAGTTCCTGCAGGCCTACTTCCAGCGCCAGTTCGGACCCCACCTGCTGGCGCTGCTGGACTCGGTGTACCAGGCCATCCCGGTAGAGCAACGCCTGCGCATGGAACAGGGCGTGCCCGTGGTCCAGCACCGGCCACGGCGGGATGAAGGTGAAGAAGAAGAAAAAGAAGAAAGGGAAGGAGAAGAGAGCGATGGCGAGGATGCAACGCCCGCATCTGCGACCACCATCAGCAGCCCTGCCGGCACCGGCTTCTTCTGCCTGGCCCGCAGCGCCACGGCCGCGCATTCCAACGCCGTGCAAGCCGCCCTCCAGGCCCGCCTGCCCGAAGATGCCACCGCCCCACTCCTGGCACTCGCCCCCTTCGCCCCGGCCGAGACCCTGGCGCGCGTGGACGACACCACCCTGCTGCTGGGCTGGGAGGCAGAGCTCGCACCCGAGGCCGGGCGCGACGAGACCGCTGCCTGCACCGCTGCGGGCTGCAAAGTGCTGGCCCCGGCCCTGTGGCTGGAATCCGGCGAAGTACTGCATCTGCATGGGCTGCAGCCCGGGCAGGCCTGGCGCTTCTCGCGCGCGCGCGGCGGCAACGGCGCACATGATGGGGACGCAGAAATTTTTGAGGTGCCGCAGCTGCTTGCGTTGCTGCTGGCCAGGGTGGCTGAAACAACATCCCCCTCCCGCAGATCGGGATCGCAGACCATGGACCTGTGAAGCCCGCCTGGATCTGGATGCCAAGGCAGAGATGCGGCTCAAAAAATAGCTTCCCGCAACTGGTTTCGTGATGCCTTGTTTGGCTGGCCGGGTGTGATGCGCGTCACCGCTTTTCGCGGGCCTGCGCAATACCATGGATCTTGAGAGGCCCCCCCGCTGACAGCAAAAAACATTCACCAGATTTCAGGGAGGGGAGATGGTCACCATGGCGTGCCCATCGTTCATTCCTTCGTTCGTTGCGCACGGACTTTCTGGAAAAGCTGGTTTTGGCTTCGGCAGGCAGGTTTCACCAATACTTTCAAAGATGGGCTTTCCTATGAGATTCTTTTCGTCTTTTGCAAGACATCGCTTGCGATCCATCGCCTCCCGCCACCTGGCGCGTGTGGCCTTCAAATTCTGGCTGATGCTCGCCCTGGTGGCGGGCATCGGCAGCGTGAATGCCGCCACGGTGGTGCACATGGATACGAGCTACCGCAACTCCGCAGCCGTGCTCAGCGACGGAACGTTGTGGACCTGGGGAAGCAACGAGAGCGGGCAGTTGGGTAATGGCTCTACGGTGAGTGCGGACAAACCCGTGCAGATCGGCAGTGGCTTTGCCCAAGTTGCTGTGGGCAGCTCGTACATGGTGGCCCTCAAGACCGACGGCACATTGTGGATGTGGGGCTCAGTGCTGCTGAGAAACCAGACTTTGACCGAAGGCCGGCCGGTGCAGGTCGGCAGCGGCTTTGCGCAGCTGATGAACTCGGACACCGCCAGCAAAACCGACGGCTCCATCTGGTACTGGGGCGGTACAAGAAAACTCTTCAACGGGAATGCCGGTGGCGACGACATGCTGGACCGGCTGCCATCCGGTTACCTGCAGATGGTCAGTGCCGGGAACAACGGGTTGTTCCTGCTGGCCGGCGGCGCCATACAGCTTATTTCAAGGTCCTTCATGCCCACGGACTGGCTCGGTATCTGGATTTACGCCTACGGCAACGCCGGCCCGGTAGACCGTGGCTTTGTGCAGTTGGCGTTGGGCTTGTTCTCAGCCGCAGGTGTGAAGGATGACGGAACGCTCTGGCAATGGAAAGGGTCCGAACTCCCCGTGCTGGTGGGCGGCGGCTATCGCCAGGTCGCCAAAGGGTTCAGCCACACCTTGGCGCTGAAGGCCGATGGCACGGCCTGGGCCTGGGGCTCGAATTCAAAGGGCCAACTGGGCAATGCCACCCTCACCGACACGGAAGTCCTGCAGCCGCTTGGCGCCGGGTATACACGGGTGGCGGCATCAGCCGAGCACTCCCTGGCACTCACCACCGACGGCACGCTCCTGGCATGGGGCAACAACACCTCAGGGCAACTGGGTGTGGGGCCGGTGGGAATGACGCAACCGTCGCCGGTGCGCGTGGTGTTCGAGGGCGCCGGTGCATCCGGGCTGGGCACCATGGTGGCCGTAGGGACCTTGACCCGCCTGACGCTGACCGCGTACGTGGAGATCCAACCCGAACACCTCGCCAGCGGCGCCAAGGGGCATCCTTACCTGGTGGCGATCACGCCCGACGGGACCATGTACACCTACTCGGTGCCCGCGTTCGACCGCCTGAATTTTCTCAACCCGTTGGCCTGGTCCGACCGGCTGCAAAACACATCCTCCGTGTTGTTTGTGAACCAGGACCTGACCTCCTTGTCGGGCACCGCCTTTTTCGTCGGCTATGGCCTCGGGGCGACCACCGCCGAGAGCCTGGGTGAAATGTTCAACAGCTATCGCTACAAACGGATCTACGACATTCAATAGCCGGCAGGCAGATTCCAAGAAAACGCCCACCCGTACCGGTGGGCGTTTTCGTTGGCAGGCCTCCATTCATGCGACCGCATTGTCGCCCTGTGCTGCAGGGCATCCAGCGATGCGGCAGCAACCCATCCACCCGGTGGTACGGGTGCGCTTGCAGCAGCTCCAGCACGTCCTTGAGGTGCTGGACGGCCCCAACATTGCTCACTCGCCCGCCGTGGGCCTGCGGCTTTTCCTGCCCGGGTTCGAAGAGACGCTGCGCATCAGCGGCCATGCCAGCATCTGCATGGACGAGGCACTGATGGCGCGCTTCAACACGCCCGAAGGCAATAATCCCCCCCGCTTGACGGCAGCATCGCCGCTGCGGCGGCTGTGCAGGCCGTTGGCCACACCGGGATAATCCCGCCCATGCCTCTGGACCACTGGATCGACCAAGCCCTGTACTTCGCGTACCGATGGGCCGACTACGCGCTGCTGAACCTCATGGACGATCCCGCCCTGCTGGCGCTGGTGTTCTGCTGACCTGGTGGTCCCCTCACATCGCTCATCGCTGCCTCGCCGCCCATGCGGCATGCCCACGGACATCCCCATGGCACCGCTTGGCGGTGCGCTGTCCATCCGCAACAGAGCACCAGGGCCTACCAATCCACCACCAGCCGCTCTGTCAGCGCGCGCGAGCAGCACGGCAGAAACTGGTCATTGCGCTCTCGCTCCTCGGCCGAGAGGTACATGTCGCGGTGGTCCGGCACGCCTGAGAACACGCCCATGAGGCAGGTGCCGCACACGCCCTGCCCGCAAGATGTGGGCACCGCCACGCCCGCAGCGGCCAGTGCCTCGGTGGCGCTGCAGCCCGCCGGCACATCCACCACGCGGCCCGAGCGCGCCAGCACCAGCTCGAAAGCGGCATCGCCATCGGCGCGCACCCCCTGCGGCGCGGCGAACAGCTCCACATGCACACGCTCGGGCGCCCAGCCCTGCCCTGCTGCGGCCGACTGCACGGCCTGCACCAGGCGCGCGGGCCCGCAGGCATAGACATGGGTACCCGGCTCGGCCTGGGCCAGCAGCGCGCCGATGTCCATGCGCGACGGCGCATCGCCCGCACTGCAGTACACCTGCGACCGCTCGGCCAGGCCCGGCCCCGCCAGCAGCCCGAGAAGCGCGGCGCGGTCACGCTGCTGCACGGCATAGTGCAGCGCAAAGCTGCCGCCGGCCTGCACCAGTTGCTGCGCCATGCAAAGGATGGGCGTAATGCCGATGCCCCCGGCCAGCAGCAGGTGGTGGCGGGCCCCTGGGGCCAGGGCGAACAGGTTGCGCGGGCGGCCGATGCGCAGCACATCGCCCTCGGCCACGGCGTCGTGCAGCGCGCTCGACCCGCCGCGCGAAGCCGGCTCACGCAGCACGCAGATCAGGTAGCGCCACCGCTCGTGCGGTGCGCTGCAGATCGAGTACGGCCGCACCATCGCGCCGGGCAAGTGCACGTCGACATGCGCGCCCGCGCTGAAGGCCGGCAGCGCCGCCCCCTCGATGTGCACCAGCTCGAAGGCCTCGATGCCCTGCGCCTCGGGCCAGCGGCGCGCCACACGCACGGCCAGCGTGTCCGTCATTGCGGCGGCCAGGCTCATGCCTGCTCGACGATGTAGTTGCCGGCATCGAAGACGACCGGCGGCTCGTCCGGGTCAAAACTCACCCCGGCCGGGTCCTCGCCGCGCTGCACCTTGTCCACCTGCTGCTGCAGCAGGCGGCGCAGCATGACGATGCCGCGGTCCGTGGTGGCCAGGTGCTCTTCGGAGTGGTGGGCAATGGCGCCCTGGCTCACCATGGCCTCGTAGTCGCCGGGCATGGCGCGGTGCTCCTCCTCGGTCAACTCTTCCCACAGCTTGCCGTTCATGCGCGAGCGCATGCGCGCAAGCTCCCCCACCTGGCTCACGCGGCCCACCACGTAGATGCGGAAGTGGTGGTCGTCGATGGGCAGCACCCAGCCCAGCGATTCCACGCGCCCATAGCGGCCCACCCGGGGGCTCGGTATCACACGCAGCGTGGGCAGGCCCGCCTGGCTGATGCGGCGGAACACCTTGCCGTCCGGCATGGTGCGGATCGAAGTCGTGCGCACGCCCAGGGGCACGGTGTCCCAGCTCACCTTGGGCATCTCGGCCATCTGCTCGACGAACTGCGTGCCGCTGAAGGTCGAATGCAGCACCACCACGTGGAAGGGGTCCACCAGGTTCTCGTAGTGCTGCAGCCAGTTGCAAGGCACGATGGCCGGGCCGCCGCCGCCGATGCTGGCGTCGTTGGCCTCCAGCAGCTCGCCATCGTCCAGCCGCTCCAGCGCCTCGTAGCGCGGCAGCACGGGCTTCTTGTCCGCCGGGCCCAGGTAGGCCCAGATCAGGCCGTACTGCTCCTGCACGGGGTACCAGGGCTGGCGCGCCTTGCCGCGCGCGCGGCCCATCTCGGGCTCGCAGGGCTGCTCCACGCAGTGGCCCTCCACGTCGAACAGCCAGCCGTGGTAGCAGCAGCGGATACCGCGCTCCTCCACCTTGCCGTAGTACAGCGAGGTGCCCCGGTGCGCGCAGTGCGGGTACACCAGGCCGGGCCGGCCGGTCTTGTCGCGGAACAGGATCAGGTCTTCCCCCAGCACGCGCACCTGGCGCGGCGTGTCGGTGGCGTCAGCCGCCAGGCCGATGGGGTGCCAGTAGCGGCGCAGCAGCTCGCCCATCGGCGTGCCCGCGCCCACCTGGGCCAGCGTGAGGTTGGAGGTCGGCGCGGGCAGGCCGTAGGCCGTGCCGGTGTCGACAGCGATAGGGATCACCTTGTGAGCGGTGCTGGGGTTCATGCAATGGGTCCTTGTCGTCTGAGTCAGTCCAGCGTTACGCCGGCGGCTTTGATGAGCTCGGCCACGCGCGGGTAGTCCGCCGCATAGCTGGCCTTGAACTGCGCCGCCGTGTTGCCCAGGGGCTCGAAGCCGAAGCCGGCCAGCTTCTCGCGCACCTCGGGCATCTTCGTGATCTCGCGCAGCGCCTCGTTCCACTTGGCCAGCACGGCGGGCGGCGTCTTGGCAGGGGCGTACACGCCGATCCAGCTATCGAGGTCGAAGCCCGCGAAGCCCTGCTCCGCAAAGGTCTTCACGTCCGGCAGCGTGGACACACGCCCGCTGGCCGCAATGCCCAGCACCTTCATGCGCCCGCCCTGCACCTGGGCCCGCGCCGTGGCCGGGTTGGCCCAGGCAAAGTCGAGTTGGCCGCCGAACAGGTCGTTGTGCGCTGCGGCCTCGGCCTTGTAGGGCACGTGGATCAGCGCCAGTCCGGTCTGGCGCTTGAGCAGCTCGGCCATCAGGTGCGCGGCCGAGCCATTGCCCCAGGTGCCGTAGGTCAGGTTCGACTTGGTCTTGGCAAAGGCGACAAACTCTTTGAGGTTGCCGTAGGGCGCATCGGCGCGCGCCACCAGCATGGGCCCGCCCAGCGCCAACTGCGAAATGGGCTCGAAATCCTTCACCGGGTCGTACGGCAGCTTGGGCTGCAGGATGGCATTGTTGATGTGCGTGAGCGGCAGCGTCACCATCACCGTGTGCCCGTCGGGCGCCGCCTTGGCCACCGCATCGGCGGCGATGATGCCGCTGGCGCCGGGCTTGGCATCCACGATGATGCTCTGCCCCCAGCGCTGCTGCAGCCTGTCGGCATACACCCGCGCAATCGCATCGATGGGCCCGCCCGCCGTGCCGAAGGGCACGATGCGGATCACCCGGGAAGGGAAGGCGTTCGCGTTCGCCTGCGCCCATGCGGTCCCGCCGGGCAGCGCCAGGGCCGCGCCCAAAGCCACCAGGGCTCGTCTGCGCACGTGCAATCCTGCATTCTTGGTCATGTCTTGTCTCCTTCGTTCATCGTTGGGTGCCGGGCGATGCAAAACCGAGTCTTCGCGATGGCGCGTGCCCTGATTTGGGATGGGCTGCCAGGCGCAAAGCGCAGCCATGGTGGGACCATGGCGAGCATTTGCAACGCCGCAGACCGCCCAAAGCGGGGCGCGCGACGCGCGAGAGACTTGGTTTTGCGTTGCCTTACGATAGGAGACAAGCTGATATGGATCAATTCAAACGTTTGGATAGCTGATATGGGCCAGCCTGATATCCGGGGCCTGGACCTGCCCATGCTGCGCACCTTCGATGCCCTGCTGCGCGAGGGCAGCGTCTCGCGCGCAGCGTCGCGCCTGTTCCTGAGCCAGCCGGCGGTGAGCGCATCGCTCAAGCGCCTGCGCGAGGTCTTTGGCGACCCGCTGTTCACCCGCACCAGCCACGGCATCGTGCCCACGCCGCGCGCACTGGCCCTGGCCCCGCGCGTGGAGGCGGTGCTGCACGAGATGCACAAGCTCATGAGCCTGGAGCAGGCGTTCGACCCCGCCACCTCCGACCGCATCCTGCGCATCACCGGCAGCGACCACACCTGCCGCGTGATGCTGCCCCTGCTGTGCGCCGAGCTCACGCGGCTGGGCTCGCGCATGCGCCTGTCGTGGGAGCTGGCCGACTACGGCCGCCTCACCGAACGCCTGCGCAAGGGCGACGTGGATGTCGGCCTGCACCCGCGCCTGTCGCCCGCCAGCGGGGTCGAATCCACCCTGCTCTACGACGACAGCTACGTCGCCGTGGCGCGCCATGGCCACCCCGCCCTGGCCGCACAGCCGCTCTCGATCGATGCCTTCTGCAACGCCCCCCATGTGGTGCTGGGTCAGACGCGATCCGTGCTCGACGACACCGTGGACCAGGCCCTGGCCAGGAAGGGCCGCCAGCGCCTGGTGCAGGCCGCCGTGGCCACCTTCAGCCAGATGGTGGAGCTGATGTGCGGCGACGAGCACAGCGCCCTCATCGCCGTGTTCCCGCAGCGCGTGGCACGCCACTACGCCGCCCAGCTCGCCAGCGCGCCGCTGCCGGTGGAGTTGCCCGACTACCGCCTCTACGTGTGCTGGGCCGAGCGCTCCAATGCCGATCCCGCCGTGCTCTGGCTCAAGGACGAGATCCTGCGCCACGGGCAGGCGATGGGCGAGGCCTGACGCGGCCACCAACCACCGCCGCGCCGGGCGGTGGCATCGTTCAGCTGTCCGGCGTGATCTTCGCCTCGCGGATCAGCTTGGCCCAGCGCGCCTGCTCGGCCCGCATGAAGGCGCCCAGGCGCTCCGGTGTGCCGCCGCTGTCCTCGGCACCGAACTCGCTGAGCTTGGCCTGCAGGTCGGCCGATGCCAGCACCTGGTTCACGTCCGCATTCATGCGCTGCACCAGCGCTGCCGGCATGGCCGCCGGTGCAGCAAGCGCAAACCAGATGCTCGCGTCGTAGCCCGCAAAGCCCTTCTCGGCAATCGTCGGCAGATCCGGGAAGCCCTTGGCCCGCTGCAGGCGCGTGGTGGCCAGGCCCTGCAAGCGCCCCGACTTGAGGTAGGGCGTGGCCGTGGTCATGCCCTCGAAGGCGCATTCGATCTGCCCGCCCAGCAGGTCCGTGACCATGGGGGCCGAGCCCTTGTAGGGCACGTGCAGCACGTCGATGCCCGCGCGACGGCGCAGCTCCTCCAGGGCCAGGTGCTGGGCCGAGCCCGTGCCGGCCGAGCCGAAGCTCACCCGCCCCGGCCGCTGGCGGCAGGCCTCGACCAGGGCCTCGAGGCTGCGCAGGCCCTTGTCGGGCCGGCACAGCAGCACCATGGGCGTGGCGCCGACCATGGTGATGGGTGCAAAGTCCTTTTCCGCGGAATAGCCGAGCTTTGGAAACAGCCCGGGCGCAATGCCGTTGCTGCTGATGTGGGCCAGCAGCAAGGTATTGCCATCGCCCGGCTGCTTGGCCACGTAGTCGGCGGCCAGCGTGCCGGACACGCCGGCGCGGTTCTCCACGATCACCGTGCGGCCCCACAGCACCTGGAGCTTCTGCGCCAGCAGGCGCGCCAGGATGTCGGTGCCGCCCCCGGGCGGAAAACCCACGACCAGCTTGATGGGCCCGGACGGAAGTGCGGCGGCGGGCGGGGCTCCTTGCACAGGCAGGGCCGCTGCGGCAGCCGTTGCTGCCAGCAGCCATTGGCGGCGATTGCATTGCATTGTGTTTGTCTCCTTGCAGGTATTGTTGTCGTGAACGATGGCGCCTACGCTGCGGCCAGCGCCTCGGCGCGCGGCATCTCGAAGCCCAGCGCGCCAAGCCGCTGCGCGAGTGCCTGCGCCTGGTCCGGCGCAAGGGCCACCAGCGGCGGGCGCAGCTGTGCCCAGCAGGCATCGCCGGTCGCCCGGGCCAGGGCCCACTTCATCGCGGCAATGATGGGAAAGGCCTGGAATGCCGCGCGCACGGCATCCAGGCGCGCCTGCTGCGCGTCGGCATCGGGCGCCTGCCAATTGCGGTACAGCCGGGCAATGGCTGCAGGGTTGACGTTGCCCGTGGCCGTGATGCAGCCCGCACCGCCGCCGCGCAAGGTCGACAGCAGCAGCGTCTCGTTGCCTGCGAACACATCGAAGCCCGCGGGCTGGAACTCGCGCAGCAGCAGCGCGGTGTTGGCGGCATCGCCCGAGCTGTCCTTGATGCCAGCCACCACCCCTGGGTAGGCCTTGAGCAGGCGCTCGATCAGCGCCGCGCTGATGCCCACCTGCGCCACCGGCGGTATGTGGTACAGGTACACCCGCAGCCGCGCATCGGCCACTGCATCGATCACGCGGGCGAAATAGGCGAACAGCCCCTCGTCGCCCATGCCCTTGTAGTAGAACGGCGGCAGCACCAGCACCCCGGCGCAGCCCAGTTGCACGGCATGCCGGCTCAGCTCCACCGTCTCCGGGATCGCGCAGGTGCCGGTGCCCGGCATCAGCCGCTGGGCCGGCACCCCGCCCTCTGCCAGGTGGTCGAGCAGCTGGCGCTTTTCCGCCAGGGACAGCGAGTTGCCTTCCGAATTGGTGCCAAAGACCGCCAGGCCCACGTCCTGCGAAAGCAGCCAGCGGCAATGCTTCAGCAGGCGCTCTGGCGACGGTGCACCATCGGCACCGAAGGGCGTGACGACCGGCGACAGCACGCCCTGCAGGCGTGGCGCGGCCATCACCGCGCACTCCCATCCACGCGCACCCAGCGGGCGTGGCGCGCAATCTCCTGCTCGTCGAAATCGAAGCCCAGGCCCGGGCCGGTGTGCAGCGTGATCTGCCCATTGCGCTGCCCGAGCTGGCGGTCGATCAGGCGGCGGAAGTTGAGCACCTGGTCGTCCCAGAAGAACTCCACGTAGCGCGCATTGGGCGTGGCGGCCACCAGCGGCGCATGCCCGGCGTGGACCCAGTGCGGGCACATGACCACGCCATGGCTGGCTGCATTGGCCGCAATGCGCCGCCATTCGGTGATGCCGCCGCACACCACGGCATCGGTCTGCAGGATGGCGGCGGCCTGCTTTTCCAGCAGCGCCTGGTGGTACCAGCGGCCGTAGCCGATCTCCGCCGTGGCCACCGGCACGCGCGTGGCGCGGGCCAGGCGCGCATGGTTGTCGATGTCGTCGGGCGAGAACGGTTCTTCGATGAAGTACGGGCGGTAGGGCTCGAAGCGCTGCATGTACTGCAGCGCCTGCGTCACATCCGTCCAGCCGTTGTTGCAGTCCATCATCAGCTCCACGTCGGGCCCCACGGCCTCGCGCGCGGCGCGCAGGCGCGCCTCTTCTTCGGCCGGCGACAGGCGCCCGGTCTTCATCTTCACCGCCTGAAAGCCCATGGCCACGTAGCTGGCCATTTCTTCGCCCAGGTGCTGCGGCGTCTTGCCATCGAGGTAGTAGCCGCCGCTGGCATAGCCGGGCACGGTGTCCAGCGCGTTCGCGCCCAGGTAGCGGTGCAGGGGCAGCCCGGCGCTGCGCGCGTTCAGGTCCCACAGCGCGGTGTCCAGCGCGCTGATGGCGCGCATCACCGTGCCGGCCCGCCCCTGCAGCAGCGCCTCCTGGTACATCTCGGCCCACAGGCCCTCCACCGCGTGCGAATCGCGGCCGATCAGCACCTTGGCCAGCAGGTCCTCCACGGCCACGGTGAACAGCCGGCCCGCGGCGCTGCCGACATAGCAAAAGCCGATGCCGCAGAGCCCCTCGTCGGAGCGCACACGGACCAGGCCGTAGTGGCGCGCGCTCACGGTGCGGCGCGCGAAAGAGGTGACACGGTCCAGCGGCAGGGCGACCGCACAGACTTCGATGGATTGGATACGGGGCATGGGGATTGAATCGAATGAAAGCCAATGGAGACTTGATTCTGGGCAGGCGACACCATGGCTTCAAGCACGCTCATGCATAATCAAAAGATGCAAAAAACATCTTCCTGATGTGTTTGTAAACCGCATGGACACGCAGTTTCTCCACACCTTCAGCCGCGTCGTCGAACTGGGTTCGATGGCCGCCGCCGCGCGCGAGCTCAACCTGACGCCCGCCACGGTGGCGCAGCGCGTGCACGCGCTGGAGGCCGACCTGGGCAGCCGCCTCATCGGGCGCACGGGCCGCACCGTCAAGCCCACCGCCGCCGGCCTGCGCGTGATGGAGCGCGCCCCCGCCGTGCTGCGCGAGGTGCGCGACCTGCGCTCCGTGGCCAGCGCCACGCGCCTGCCGGCCGGCCCGCTCAAGTTGGGCACCACGCCTGTGGGCATGACCGGCATGCTCCCGCCCATCCTGCGCACCTGGACGCAGCGCCACGAGGACATCGAGATCTACATCGAGCCGGCCCCCACCACCCAGCTGTACACGCGCGTCCTCAATGGCGAGCTGGACGCCGCGCTGCTCGTGCACCCGCTGTTCGAGCTGCCCAAGGTGTGCGAGTGGCGCCTGCTGCGGCGCGAGAAGCTGGTGCTCGTGACCGCACGCGGCCTGAAGGTCAAGGACGTGCTGCAGACCCTGGCGACAGAGCCCTTCATCCTGTACGACCGCAAGGTCGTGGGTGGCCGCCTGGCCGACGGCTACCTGCGCGCCCACGGCATACGGCCGCGTGTGCGCTTCGAGCTCGACGGCATCGACGCCATCGCCAAACTGGTGGCCGAGGGGCTGGGCATCTCGGTGCTGCCCGACTGGGCAGTCATCGGGCCGGTGGACCCGCGGCTGCGCAAGCACCCCCTGCCCGGCCCGTCACCCGAGCGCGAAGTGGGCCTGCTGTGGCTGCGCGGCGCCGTGCGCGCGGCACTGGCGCACGAGTTTCACCTGATCGCCCAGGAACACTTCAAGGCCTGAGCGGGCCCTTGCGCCACCGCACACACCGCCGCGATGCCCACCTGCACGGCCCTGAAATGATCGCGAACAGGCCCGTGGAAGGTGCTGATCGGTCCGTGCTCCGCCCCTCAGAATGCCGGTATCCCCATCAACGTGACTTCCGCGGCCCCCACTTCCTGCAGGTGCCCCGCCAGTGGGTAGTCCGTACCCGGCTGCAGGGCCTCGGGCTGCAAGCGATAGGCCTGACCACCGACCTGCAGCAACTCCACGCTGCGCAGCGTATCGACATCGCCGCTCGGGATGTGGCGCACCAGCACCTCCTGTTGGCCGTTGGCGCCGCTCTGCAGCCTGAAGCTGTAGTGCTGCAGCAGCCCCACATACACCGCCATGTCCGTGCCCTCACCCCCGTCCAG
>NZ_JBKDTZ010000330.1:0-42120 GCF_046339755.1 Acidovorax sp.
ACCCGAGCTGGCGCGCCAGCCGCGTGAACCCAGCAGACGCGCGGCGCTATGAATAAGTCCAACGTTCAATCCTCCTTGCCCCTGCCGGCCGCCCCGCCCTCGCGTGGCCTGGGGGTGCTGCAGGCCCAGGGCCGGACGCAGCGCTTCACCGAAGGCCGGCTGGACGTGACCGTGCTGCATGGCGTGGACCTGCAGGTGCATGCGGGCGAGACCCTGGCCATCGTCGGCGCTTCGGGCTCGGGCAAGAGCACCCTGCTGCACCTGCTGGGCGGGCTGGATGCCCCCACGTCCGGCAGTGTGCGCCTCAAGGGCCACCAGCTGTCGTCGCTGTCTCCGGTGGAGCAGGGCCGGCTACGCAACGAGCACCTGGGCTTCATCTACCAGTTCCACCATCTGCTGCCAGAGTTCACGGCGCTGGACAACGTGGCCATGCCGCTGCGCATCCGCCGCATGCCGCAGGCGCAGTGCCATGAGGAGGCCGCGCGCGTGCTCACTTCGGTGGGCCTCAAGGAGCGCCTGCACCACCGCCCCGCCGAGCTGTCGGGCGGCGAGCGCCAGCGCGTGGCCATTGCCCGCGCCCTGGTCACGCGCCCGGCCTGCGTGCTGGCCGACGAGCCCACGGGCAACCTGGACCGCACCACGGCCGACGGCGTCTTCGCGCTCATGCTGCAGTTGGCGCGCGAACAGGGCACGGCCTTCGTGATGGTCACGCACGACGAGTCGCTGGCCGCGCGCTGCGACCGGGTGGTGCACCTGGTGCTGGGCAAGCTCGGCTGAGCAGCCGGCCCGCCCGCCGGTGGCCGGTTGTGCGGGAACTGCTGGTTACCATCGCGGCACGCTGCGGTGGCACGGGATGGTTCGGATGGGCATGAACCCGTTTTAAGATGCTCGCAGTTGGCTTCTGGAGATTCGCGCGATGACGGTTCCGGCATCCATCCCCTCCGATGAAGTGCGCAGGCTGGAGGCTCTGCGCGCCCTCATGGTGCTGGACTCCCCCGCCGAGCCGCTGTTCGACTCGATCGCCCGCATGGCCGCCGAGGTCTGCGGCGTGCCGATCGCGCTCATCAGCCTGGTCGATGCCGAGCGCCAGTGGTTCAAGGCGAGTGTCGGCCTGCCCGGTGTCAACGAAACGCCGCGCGACGTGGCCTTCTGCTCCCATGCGATCCTCTCGGACGAGCTCATGGAGGTGCATGACGCCACGCAGGACGCGCGCTTTGCGCGCAATCCCCTGGTCACGGGTGCTCCCGACATCCGCTTTTACGCTGGCGCCCCCCTGCACGCCAGTGGCGATGGCGACCGTGTGGGCACCCTGTGCGTCATCGACCGCCGGGCGCGCGAACTCACCGAGCAGCAGCGGGCCACGCTGCACTCGCTGTCGACCATGGTGTCGCAGGCGCTGGACATGCGCCGCGACCTGATCGCGCGCGCGTTCTCGGTGCGCCAGGAGTACGAAAAAGCCCTGTCCGAAAGCGAGATGCGCTACCGCACCATGGTCGAGGCGCAGACCGAGATGATGTCGCTGGCCTGGCCGCAGGGCGAGGTGTTCTACGTCAACCCGGCCTATGCGCGCCACTTCGGGCTGCAGCCCGGCGACATGGTGGGCAAGGACCTGTTTTCGTACGTCGATGCGGCCGACCGCGAGGCGGTGCGCTCGCGCATTGCCGAGGTCTTCCGCACCGAGGGCACGACCCAGGGCGAGAACCGCATGGTCAGCGCCGATGGCTCGGAGCGCTGGATGGCCTGGACCAACAGCTTTCTGCGCGACAGCGAGCAACGGCCCTACCTGCACTCGGTGGGGCGTGACATCACGGCCCAGAAGGCGGCGGAACGGGCGCTGCTGGCCAGCCAGCAATTGCTGGAGCGCACTGGCCGCGTGGCGCGGGTGGGTGGCTGGGAACTGGACCTGCGCAGCCGCCGCGTTTCCTGGTCGGCCGAGACGCGGCGCATCCATGAGGTGCCCGCGGACTTTACGCCCACGCTGGACAACGCCCTCGATTTCTACACGCCCGATGCGCAGCGTGCCATGTCGGCCGCCGTGCGCCAGGCCACCATGACGGGCGCCTCGTGGGACCTGGAGGTGCCCCTGGTGACCGCCGCCGGGCAGCGCATCTGGGTGCGCGCGGTCGGCGAGGCCGAATACGAAGGGGGCGCCGTGGTGCGCCTGTTCGGTGCCTTCCAGGACGTGACCGAACGCCGGCGGATGGCGCAGCAACTGGCCAACAGCGAGCGCTTCGTGCGCCTGGTCACCGACGGTCTGCCGATCCGCATCGCCTACGTGGACCGGGAGCTGCGCTTTCGCTTTGCCAACCTGGCCCAGTGCCAGCGCTTTGGCGTGAGCCGGGAAGAGGTGATCGGCCGCACGCGCGAAGAACTGCTCGGGGAACCCGCGTCGCCCGAGTCGGTGCAGCGGGTCCAGCGGGTGCTGGCGGGCACCGTGCAGAGCTACGAGCGCGACGAAGTGCGCGATGGTGTCGCGCACCGCATCGAGAGCCAGCTGGTGCCCGACATCTCCGACGATGGCCAGGTGCGGGGCTTCTTTTCCACGGGTGTCGACATCACCCAGCGCGCGGCGGCCGAGCGCGGCCTGCGCGTGCTCACGGCCATCCTGGAGCACACCTCCGATTTCGTGGTGCAGACCGACCTCAAGGGCAGAGTCACCTACATGAACCCCGCGGCGCGGCGGGCCCTCGGTTTCTCCCCCGACGAGGATGTGGGCACCCACATGTTCACGGAATTCAACACCCCCGAGACCAATGTGCTGTATGGGGAGGCCATTTTGCCGGCTGTCAGGGCCGGCGGCATGTGGGTGGGCGAGACCACGGTGTATGCGGCCGGGCAACGCGTGGTGCCGGTGAGCCACATGGTGATTGCGCACCGCGATGGGGAGGGGCGCATCCAGCACTTTTCGGCCATCATGCGTGACATTTCTGAAGCTGCGCAGGCGCGCGCCGCCCTGCTCAAACAGACGGCCACCCTGCGTTCCATCACCGAGGCCCTGCCCTCGCTGGTCGCGGTGGTCGGGCCGGACGAGCGCTACCAGTTCGTCAACAGCGCCTTCGAGCGCTGGCACCGCGTGCCGCGCGAGCAGATCCTGGGCCACAGCATGGAGGATTTCCTGGGGGCGGCGGAGTACGCGCGCACCCGGCCCATGGTGCAGAAGGTGCTGGGGGGCGAGACCCTGACCTTCGACCAGGACCATCCCCAGCGCGTGCCGGCCAGCCATGTCACCATCCACTTCATTCCGCTGTGGTCCGAGCCGGGGGCGGTCGATGGCTTCGTCTCCATGGCGCAGGACGTCACCAGCTACCACCAGGAAGCCGGGCGGCTGCTGGAACTGGCGCAGCACGATCCCCTCACCGGCCTGCTCAACCGGGCCGGACTGCAGGCCTATGTGGGCCAGAAGGACCTGGCGGTGGAGGGGCCGCTGCTGGCCCTGCTGTACATCGACCTGGACCACTTCAAGCCGGTGAACGACGCGCACGGCCATCCTGTGGGGGACCTGCTGCTGCAGGCCTTCGCGCAGCGCCTGCTGGCCCTGGTGCGGCCCAGCGATGCGGTGGCGCGGCTGGGCGGCGATGAATTTGCCGTGGTGCTGGCCGGCGTGCGCGAGCCGGCCCATGCCGAGGCCGTGGCCCACAAGATCCTGGAGGCGGCGCACACGCCGTTCGAGATCGGCAATTTGCGGCTGTCGGTGGGGGCCAGCGCGGGGCTGGCGCTGGGCACGGACGCGGCCAGGGGCTGGGCCGACCTCATGGCCCGCGCCGATGAAAAGCTCTACCTGGCCAAGCGGTCCGGCCGGGGGCAGTTCCAGGGCGGCTGATGCCCTACATCACCCGCCCGTACCACCAGACCGACAGGCCTGCCGCCAGGAGCGCCAGGGCGGCGCCGACCAGCGCGAACAGGGCCGAGATCTCGGTTTCCTTTTTCTCCACCGTGAGGCGCGAGCTCAGGGTCTCGTAGACCTTCTTGAGGTCCGCCGCCGTGGCGGCGTGGAAGTATTCAGCCGCGGTGCGGGTGGCCACGGCCTTCAGGGTCTCTTCGTCGAGCCGCACGCGCATGGACCAGCCTTCGAAGCCGATGGTCTCGCCCTGCAGCGTGCCCACGCCCACGGTGTACACGCGCACACCGCGCTCGGCGGCCCATTTGGCGGCTTCGAGCGGGTCCACCCCGGTGGTGCGCTGCCCGTCGGTCAGCATGATGATGGCGGCCGAGTTGTAGGAGCCCGGTGCCACGGGCGTGAAGGGCTTGGCGGGGTCCTGCTTGTTGAGGTCTTCCAGTGGTTTCGGCTTCATGGCCTGGCGCCCGCCCAGGGCCGAGATGTCGATGCCGGCATCGGGGAAGAGGGTGGCCAGCGACAGCATGATGCCGTTGCCCGTGGCCGTGCCGCGCTGCAGCTGGAAGCTGTCGATGGCCTTGACCAGGTCTTCGCGGCTCTGCGTGGGCAGCTGCGCCAGCTGGGCGCTGCCGGCAAAGGCCACGATGCCCACGCGCACATGGCGCGGCAGCTCTGCGATGAAGGCCTTGGCCGCGTCCTGCGCGGCGGTGATGCGGTCGGGCTGCACGTCGGTGGCGCGCATGCTGCCCGAGACGTCCATGGCCAGCATGATGGTCTGGTCCTGCGAGGGCAGGGTGATCACCGCCAGCGGCCGGGCCGCGGCCAGCAGCAGGGCCACCAGCGCCAGCAGGAAAAGAAAGGGCGGAATGTGCCGGCGCAGGTGCTGCGCCGGGCCCATGGCCTCGCGCACCAGCGACAGGCTGGAATAGCTCAGCGCGGTTTTCTTGCGCCGGTGCAGCAGCCACCAGTACAGCAGTACCAGCAGCGGCACGGCCAGCAGCAGCCAGAGCAGGGAGGGCCAGAGAAAGACCATGGTGGCGTGTCCTGTGGTTGTCAGGCGGCGGCCTGCGCGGCCGTCCATTGGAACGAGGGGTGCGTGGCGGGCCGCACGCGGCGCTGGCGCAGGTCCATGAAGCGCAGCAGGGCATCCACCAGGTCATCGTCGGTGCGCAGCTCCAGCGTGTCCGCGCCCGCCTTGGCCAGGCCCTCGCGCAGCACGGCCTCGCGCTGGGCCGCCAGGCGCGCAAAGCGGTGGCGAAAGCCGCTGTCGTGCGTGTCCACCTGCAGCTGTTCGCCGCTTTCGGCGTCGCGCAGCGTGACCATGCCCACGTCGGGCAACTCCAGCTCCAGCGGGTCGAGCAGGCGCACGCTCACCACGTCGTGGCGGCGCGCCAGCTGGGCCAGCGGCTTTTCCCAGCCGGGGGCACTGATGAAGTCGGACACCACGAACACCGTCGAGCGCCGGCGCAAGGTGCCCAGCGCGCCCTGCAGCAGCAGGTGCAGCTCGGTGCTGCCCGATTGCAGCTTGGGCGCGGGCTGGAGCAACTGGTGCACCAGGTGCAGCACATGGGCGCGGCTGCTGCGCGGGGGCAGCACCGTATCGACCGCGCGCGAGGGTGCGCCACCGGCACCGTAGAGCATGGCGCCTACGCGGTTGCCGTGGCGTGTGAGCAGGCGCGAGAGCACGGCCACGAAGCCGGTCAGGATGTCGCGTTTGGCATTGCCCTGGGGGCCGAAGTTGACCGAAGGACTCAGGTCCAGAAGGAACCAGGCCGACATCTCGCGGTCTTCCGTGAACACGCGCACATGGGGCATGTTCAGGCGCGCCGTGACGTTCCAGTCGATGTGGCGCACGTCGTCGTGCGGCTGGTATTCACGCAGGTCGGCCAAGTCCAGGCCGGCCCCGCGCATCAGCGTGCGGTAGTCGCCCTGCAGCAGCCCGTCGAGCCGGCGGATCACGCTCCACTCCAGCTGGCGCAGCAGGCGGTCAGCCTGGCCGGGCAGGGTGGGGAGCGGGCGCACGGGCGCGGCCCCGGTGTCAGGCGGCTTTGGGCTCATGGTGCAAAGGTTTGGCAGGGGCAGGCACCTTGGCCATGATGCGGGCGATCAGCGCATCGGCGTCCAGGCCCTCGGAGAGCGCTTCGTACGACAGCGACAGCCGGTGGCGCAAGACGTCTGCCGCCAGGTCGGTCATGTCCTCGGGCAGCACGTAGCTGCGCCCGCGCAGCATGGCCAGGGCCTGGGCGCCTTCGGCCAGGCAGATGGTGGCGCGCGGGCTGGCACCACAGGCAATGAAGGGGGCCAGGTCCTTGAGGTCGTGGCGTGCCGGGGCGCGCGTGGCGGCCACCAGCTTCACGGCGTACTGCAGCAGCGAGGGGTCGACATAGACCTCACGGCACTCGGCCTGCAGTGCGGCCAGCTGGGCCGTGGTGGCCACGGGCAGCACCTGCACGGGCTTGTCCAGCGCGCGCTGGGCGATCACGAATTCCTCTTCCTCGGTCGGGTAGTCGATCAGCACCTTCATCATGAAACGGTCCACCTGGGCTTCGGGTAGCGCATAGGTGCCCTCGGTCTCGATCGGGTTCTGCGTGGCCATCACCAGGAAGGGCGAGGGCACCTTGTGCGTCTCGCCAGCAATCGTCACCTGGCGCTCCTGCATCACCTCGAGCAGGGCGCTCTGCACCTTGGCGGGCGCGCGGTTGATTTCGTCGGCCAGCAGCAGGTGAGTGAACACCGGGCCCAGCGAGGTGCTGAACTCGCCGGTCTTCTGGTTGTACATGCGCGTGCCCACCAGGTCGGCGGGCACCAGGTCGGGCGTGAACTGGATGCGCTTGAAGCTGCCCTGGATGGTGCTGGCCAGGGTCTTCACCGTGAGCGTCTTGGCCAGGCCGGGCACGCCCTCGACCAGCAGGTGGCCCTGGGCCAGCATGGCCACCATCACGCGTTCCAGGAAGCGGTCCTGCCCCACCACGACGCGCTTGACTTCGTAGAGCACCTGCTCCATCAAGGTGGCGGTGGCGGCGTTCGATGCGGAAGGCAGCGGGGTCGGTTCCATGGGGCTCCTTGCGAGGGGTGAAGGTTCAGGTCAGAAAGGCGACATGCCCACGGCCGAGGCCTCGTTCGCGATGGGCACGGCAAAACCGATGCCGATGAAGGTGCGTGCCGGCGTGGGATTCAGGATGGCGGTGACGATGCCGATCACCTCGCCGTCCATGGTGACCAGGGGGCCGCCCGAGTTGCCGGGGTTGGCCGCGGCGTCGAACTGGATCAGGTTACCGAGCTCGCGCTTGCCCTCGGGCGAGGTGAACTGGCGCCCCAGCCCGGAAATGACGCCGGCCGAAGCCGAAGGCCCGATGCCGAAGGGAAAGCCCACCACGGCGACCTGGTCACCGGGGCGCAGGTCATTCGTGGAGCGCAGGGAGGCGGCCTCCAGATCGTCGGGCACCTTGTGCGCCTGCAGCACGGCCAGGTCGTTCTCGGGCTGCACGCCGGTGATGGTGGCCGTGGTCTGCAGCCCGTCGTGGAAGGTCAACTGGATGCGGTCGGCCCCCTGCACCACATGCAGGTTGGTGAGGATGACGCCCTTGTCGACGATCACCACGCCCGTGCCCACGCCGCGCTCCACCTCCTCCTTGCCGCTCTTGCTGCGCCCGAAGCCGACCACGCGCACCACCGAGGGCGCGATGGTTTCCACGGCGCGTGCCGCCGCCGAGGGCAGGGTGGTGGTTTCCAGCGTGCGCAGCACCGCCTGGTCGATGTCTTCCTGGGTGAGCTTGCGGGGCACGCTGCGCTGGTTCAGCCACACGCTGGCGACCAGCAGGGAGGCCAGCAGCAGCAGGGCCGCCCACAGGGCATAGAGGTTGCGGCGCGAGAGAACCACCGCCTGGGGCCTGCCGGCGGGCTGGCTGGGGGCTGGCGCAGCCACGGACTCCGCCGGGCGGGCCGGTTCCGAGGGCACAGCGCTGCTCGTGGCCGCGGCCCCGGCAGGGCGGCGGGCGGGGCGGGAGCTGCTGTAGACAGTGGGTCTGGGCATCCTGTCACCTTCCGGTACACCTTGGCGCGGTGCATGGTTTCACAGTAGCACGGATCGCGCCCTTGTGCACATCGGGGGCTTCATCGTGCATCATGTTGCATGAGCTTCTGGATAGACACCCACTGCCACCTCGATGCGCCCGAACTGGCGAGCGACGTGGACACCGTGCGCAACCAGGCCCGTGAGGCCGGCGTGGCGCACTGCGTGCTGCCTGCGGTAGAGCGCGCCAACTGGGACGCTGTGCGCACACTCGCGCACCAGCATGGGGACAGCTATGCCCTGGGAATCCACCCCCTGTGCACCCGCACGGCGGCGGACGACGACCTGGAATGGCTGGCCCGGGAGCTCGAAGAGCGCCAGGGCGATCCGCGCCTCGTCGCCGTCGGGGAGATCGGCCTGGATTACTTCGTGGACGGCCTCGACCCGGAGCGGCAGGAGCATTTCTACCGCGGGCAGCTCAAGCTGGCGCGGCGCTTCGGGCTGCCGGTGGTCCTGCACGTGCGCCGTTCGGCCGACAGGCTGCTCAAGGGCTTGCGCGAGGTTCGGGGCCTGTCGGGCATCGCCCATGCCTTCAATGGCAGCGCGCAGCAGGCCCAGGCCTTCTTGGACCTGGGCTTCAAGCTCGGCTTCGGCGGGGCGGTCACCTACGACCGGGCCCTGCAACTGCGCCGCCTGGCCACCGAGCTGCCGCTCGATTGCCTGGTGATGGAGACCGACTCCCCGGACATCCCGCCGCACTGGCTCTACACCACCGCCGCCGAGCGCGAGGCGGGCCGGCCCCAGGGGCGCAACACCCCGGGCGAGCTGCCGCGCATCGGCGCGGTGGTGGCGGAACTGCGCGGCATGCCCGCGCAGGCGCTGGCCGAGGCCTCTACCGCCAATGCGCTGGCAGCCCTGCCGCGGCTGGCGCCCTTGCTGCAGAGCGGGCCGGCTCCGTCACGGTCTTTTACCGATTCCTGACGTTCGCTCTCGGGTTTTAGCTATATATTTGATAGTAACCGGGCGATCCGGTCCCGAACCCCCTTGCCCCATGCCCTCGACCGCCCCTGCCTCGCCACTGGACGCCCCCGCCGCCCGCCTGGCCGGACTGCCCGCCGTGGTGTCCGCCAGTACCGTCGTGCTGGTGCTGGGCAGCTTTCCCGGCGCGGCCTCGCTGCGTGCGCAGCAGTACTATGGGCACCCGCAGAACCACTTCTGGCGCATCCTGCAGGCCCTCTGGCCGCAGCATCCTCTGCCGGGGTCTGCCGGGCCCGCCAGCTATGCCGAGCGTTGCGAATGGCTGCTCGAGCGCGGACTGGGGTTGTGGGATGTGTACGCCAGCTGCGAGCGCGAAGGCAGCCTGGACGCCGACATTCGCCATGCCGTGGTGAACGACTTCGCGTCGCTGCGCACCGTGGCGCCGCGCCTGGCCGCCATCGCCCACAATGGGGGCGAAAGCTACAAGCACGCGGCGCGCACCGCGGCCCTGGGCGTGCCGGTGCACAAACTTCCCTCCACCAGTCCGGCCAACGCCTCGTGGAGTTTTGAGCGCAAACTGAACGCGTGGGCCGAACTGATGGCCCGCTACCGACTGACCTGAATGACCCGCAAGAAGAACAGCACCGCCGAACTGCCCGAAGTCAGCGTCTCCGACGATGGCGAAGTGCGCCACCTGCACCTGGGCACGCCCTGGATCCAGGGCTCCATGCGGGTGGACGAGCCCTTCGCGCTGGAACTGGAATACGTGCAGCGCATGATGGCCTGGCTGCTCTTCGTCGAGCCCGCTTCGGTCAGCAAGCGCCACGCCATGCAGTTGGGCCTGGGCGCGGGCGCCATCACCAAGTTCTGCCACAAGAAGCTGCGCCTGTGCGCCACGGCCATCGAACTCAACCCGCAGGTGGTGGCCGTGTGCCGCCAGTGGTTCAAGCTGCCGCCCGACGGCCCCAAGCTGCGTGTGGTGCTGGCCGATGCGGCGCAGGAGATCCGAAACCCGATGTGGCTGGGCACCGTCGATGCGCTCGCAGTGGACCTGTACGACCACGACGCCGCGGCGCCCGTGCTCGACAGTCCCGACTTCTATGCCGACTGCCGGGCCCTGCTGTCCGAGGACGGCAGCATGACCGTGAACCTGTTCGGCCGTTCGTCAAGCTACGAGAAGAGCCTCAAAAGCATGGCCAGCGCCTTTGGCGAAGACGCCCTGTGGGCCTTCAAGCCCACGCGCGAAGGCAATACCGTGGTGCTGGCCCAGCGCACGCCCACGCGCCCCAAGCGCGCCGAACTGGCGGCCCGGGCCGAGGCCATCCAGGCCCGCTGGGACCTGCCCACCACCAAGTGGCTGCGGGCCTTCAAGCCGGTGGCGGCCTGAACCTGCCGCATCCCACCCATCCGTCCTGCCCCGTCCATCCCCTCTGAGAGGCCCGCAGACATGAGCACCACCCTCACCCCGCCCGTCCCCGCTGCCAAGGCAACGATCAAACCGGCCAACCACATCGGCCCCGTGGACTGGCGCCGCCTGGTCGAGTGGCTGAGCGCCGATGGCGTGATCTCCCAGGAGGAGGCGCAGCGCACCATTGCCCGCTGCTCGCAGGCCGAGAGCTCGCAGCCGGCCCTGGTGCGGCTGGCGGCCGTGGCCATGACGCGTGCCTCCGACGGCAAGCCGCTGGACATCGAGCTGCTCACCGAGTACCTGGCCAAGCGCAGCGGCCTGCCCTACATGCGCATCGACCCCCTCAAGGTCGATGTAGGCCGCGTGGCCGACACCATGAGCGCCACCTATGCCGAGCGCCACAAGGTGCTGCCGGTGCAGGTGACGCCCAAGGAGGTGGTGGTGGCCACGGCCGAACCCTTTGTCGACGACTGGGTGGCCGAGGTCGAGCGCCAGGCGCGCCGCACGGTGCGCCGCGTGGTCGCCAACCCGCAGGACATCCACCGCTTCACGGCGGAGTTCTTCGCGCTGGCCAAATCCGTGCGCGCCGCGCAGAAGGCAGGCGGCGCATCGGGTGGCAGCAGTTTCGAGCAGTTGGTGGAGCTGGGGCGCAGCAACAAGCAGCTCGACGCCAATGACCAGGGCGTGGTCAAGGTGGTGGACTGGCTATGGCAATACGCCTTCGACCAGCGTGCGAGCGACATCCACCTGGAGCCGCGGCGCGAGCAGGGGGTGATCCGCTTTCGCATCGACGGCGTGCTGCACCCGGTCTACCAGATGCCCATGGGCGTGCACAACGCCATGATCTCACGCATCAAGCTGCTCGGGCGCATCGACGTGGTGGAAAAGCGCCGGCCGCAGGATGGCCGCATCAAGACCCGCAACCAGCGTGGCGACGAAGTGGAAATGCGCCTGTCCACGCTGCCCACGGCCTTCGGCGAGAAGATGGTGATGCGGATCTTCGATCCCGACAACACCGTCAAGGACCTCGACGCGCTGGGCTTCGCGCAGCACGATGCGACGCGCTGGGAGTCGCTGGTCAAGCGCCCGCACGGCATCATCCTGGTGACCGGGCCCACAGGCTCGGGCAAGACCACCACGCTGTACTCCACGCTCAAGCGCGTGGCGACGGAAGAGGTCAACGTGAGCACGGTGGAAGACCCGATCGAAATGATCGAACCGAGCTTCAACCAGACCCAGGTGCAGCCCCAGCTCGACTTCAATTTTGCCGAAGGCCTGCGCGCGCTGATGCGCCAGGACCCGGACATCATCATGGTCGGCGAAATCCGCGACCTGGAAACCGCCGAAATGGCCATCCAGGCGGCGCTCACGGGCCACCTGGTGTTCTCCACGCTGCACACCAACGACGCGCCCTCGGCCATCACCCGCATGATGGAGCTGGGGGTTCCGTCCTACCTCATCAATGCCACGCTGCTCGGCGTGCTCGCGCAGCGCCTGGTGCGCACCTTCTGCAAGCAGTGCAAGCAAAAGGACGAGTCGGCCGACCGCGAGGCGCTGGGTGCCTTCATCAAGCCATGGAAGCTCAGCGGTGCCTACCAGCCCTACAAGGCCGTGGGCTGCGTGGACTGCCGCATGACCGGCTTCCAGGGCCGCATGGGCCTGTACGAACTTCTTACTGTGAGCGAGGCGCTCAAGGACAAGATCACCACCGCACCGTCGATGGAGGCACTGCGCCGGCAGGCGATTTCCGATGGCATGCGGCCCCTGCGCCTGGCCGGTGCACTGCGCGTGGCCGAGGGCATCACCACCATCGAAGAGGTGATGTCCGCAACCCCTCCCATGGACTGATTTGCATGCGCTGTACATAGGGAAAACGCGCAGTCCCGAGTGTTACCGGGTGTAGGTGGAATCCACATCCGGCAAGCCTCCTGTTGCCAGCACAATCGCACGGTTGTGAAATCCGCATAGGAGACAAATCGTGCAAATCAAAAGTCAGAAAGACTTTTTTTCCGGCCTCATGTTCATGGGTGTCGGGGTCGCGTTTGCGTGGGGTGCCACCACGTACAACGTCGGTAACGGCGCCCGCATGGGCCCTGGCTACTTCCCCCTGTTGCTCGGCATCCTGCTGGCCATCATCGGTGCCGTGATCACCTTCAAGGCCACCACGGTCGAGACGGTGGACGGCGACAAGATCGGCAAGTGGGCCTGGAAGCCGCTGTTCTTCATCCTCGCCGCCAACCTGGCCTTCGGCATCCTGCTGGGCGGCCTGCCCAGCATCGGGGTTCCGGCCATGGGCCTGATCGTCGGCATCTATGCACTGACCTTCATCGCCAGCCTGGCCGGCAACGAGTTCAAGGCGCGCGACGTGTTCATCCTCGCCACCGTGCTGGCCGTGGGCAGCTATGTGGCATTCGTCTGGGCGCTGAAGCTTCAGTTCCCGGTGTGGCCCAGTTTCATTTCCGGTTAAGCCAGGAGCATCCACACCATGGAATTGATCAACAACCTGTCGCTGGGCTTCGGCGTAGCGTTCACGTTCCAGAACCTCATCTACTGCTTCATCGGCTGCCTGTTGGGCACGCTGATCGGCGTGCTGCCCGGCATCGGTCCGGTGGCCACCATCGCCATGCTGCTGCCCGCCACCTATGCACTGCCTCCCGTGGCTGCGCTGATCATGCTGGCCGGCATCTACTATGGCGCCCAGTACGGCGGCTCCACCACCGCCATCCTGGTGAACCTGCCGGGCGAATCGTCCTCGGTGGTGACGGTGATCGACGGCTACCAGATGGCGCGCAAGGGCCGAGCGGGACCGGCGCTTGCGGCGGCCGGGCTGGGTTCGTTCTTTGCCGGCTGCGTGGGCACGCTGATCCTGGCGGCCTTCGCGCCCCCGCTGACCGAAGTGGCCTTCAAGTTCGGTCCTGCCGAATACTTCTCGCTGATGGTGCTCGGCCTGATCGGTGCTGTGGTGCTGGCATCGGGTTCGCTGCTCAAGGCCGTGGCCATGATCGTGCTGGGCCTGCTGATGGGCCTGGTGGGTACCGACGTGAACTCGGGCGTGGCCCGCTTCAGCTTCGACATCCCTGAACTGACCGACGGTATCGGCTTCGTGACCATTGCCATGGGCGTGTTCGGTTACGGTGAAATCATCGCCAACCTCGCGCGCCCCGATGACGACCGTGAGGTGTTCACCGCCAAGGTCGAAGGCCTGTTCCCCACCAAGGAAGACTTCAAGCGCATGGTTCCCGCTGTGCTGCGCGGTACGGCCCTGGGCGCTGCCCTCGGTATCCTGCCCGGTGGCGGCGCGCTGCTGGCGGCCTTCGCTGCCTACACGATCGAGAAGAAGACCAAGCTCAAGCCCGGCGAAGTTCCGTTCGGCCAAGGCAACATCCGCGGTGTGGCATCGCCCGAGTCGGCCAACAACGCCGGTTCGCAGACCTCCTTCATCCCGCTGCTGACGCTCGGTATCCCTCCCAACGCCGTGATGGCGCTGATGGTCGGTGCCATGACCATCCACAACATCCAGCCTGGTCCCCAGGTGATGACCAGCAATCCCGAGCTGTTCTGGGGCCTGATCGCCTCGATGTGGATCGGCAATGCGATGCTGGTGATCCTGAACCTGCCGCTGATCGGCATCTGGATCAAGCTGCTCACCGTGCCTTACCGCTGGCTGTACCCCTCCATCGTGCTGTTCTGCGCGGTCGGTGTGTACTCGACCAACAACAACACCTTCGACATCTGGATGGTCGGCATCTTCGGTCTGGTGGGCTACATCTTCCACAAGCTGGGCACGGAACCCGCGCCGCTGCTGCTGGGCTTCATCCTGGGCCCGATGATGGAAGAGAACCTGCGCCGTGCGCTGCTGCTGTCGCGCGGCGACTGGAGCGTGTTCGTCACGCGTCCGCTGTCGGCCGGCCTGCTGGCGGCTGCCGCCCTGCTGCTGGTGATCGTGCTGCTGCCTGCGGTGAAGAGCAAGCGCGAAGAGGCCTTCGTCGAGGACTGATCTTCCCGGCCTGCTTCGAGAGCCAACACAACGGCGCCTTCGGGCGCCGTTGTTTTTTGGCGAGTCCACCCCCTGGGGCCCTGGGCACCCCGTGGACAATGGCGTGAACACCTTCCCCAAGCCACGCATGCCTGCCCCTACCAGCCTCCAGCAGCACCCGCATCGGGCCCTGCTGCACAACGAGATCCATGCCCGCCCGCCGGAGGCCATGGCGGCGCCGCTGGCCATCGCCCACATCGTGATGCTGGCCGACGCTGCGGGGCGCGAGGCCAGCCGCGCCCATGTGGCCGCGCTGCTGCGCAACCACCACATGGCCTTGCCCGATGCCCATACCACCCATCTGCGCATGGACCTGGGTGCCTTTCGCATGCGCTGGGAAATGCACACGGAATTCGTCACCTGGACCTTCATGGTGCCGGCACAGGTCGATGCCTTCGGCGACCGGGATCCCGTGGGCGCGGCCGAGGCCGTGCCCCAGGAGTGGCTGGCCGCATTGCCAGGCCAGTGCCTGTGCAGCCTGAACCTGTGGGTGCTGCCCACCCACACCTTTGGTTCGGGCTCGCTGGTCAAGCATGTGCTGCACGAGGACACGCTGGTCGCCTCCACCGTGGCCGATGGCCATGGCGAGGTGTACACCGACTTCGCCATCCATGCCGATGGTTTCTCGCGCATGGTGCTGCTGGCCGGCGGCATGACGCCGCGGCGCCTGGGCCGCCTGGTGCAGCGCCTGCTGGAGATCGAGACCTACCGCATGGCCGCGCTGCTGGGGCTGCCAGCCGCGCGCGAGGCTGCCAGCGTGCTGGCCTTTGCCGAGCGCGAGCTGGCCGAACTGGCAGAGGCGATCCGCAGCGCCGACCGGGACACGGAGCCCGCATTGCTCGACCGGCTCACGCGCCTGGCCGGACAGGTCGAGAGCCAGTACGCGGCCACGCATTCACGCTTTTCGGCCAGCAGCGCCTACTTCGCGCTGCTGGACAAGCGCATCGAAGACGTTGCCGAATCGCGCCTGGCGGGCATGCAGACCATCCGCGACTTCATGGACCGGCGCCTGACGCCCGCGCGCAGCACCTGCGAGTGGGCGGCCCGGCGCCAGGACGCGCTGTCGCAGCGCGTCTCGCGCATGAGCAACCTGCTGCGCACGCGCGTGGAGATCGAGCAGCAGCAAAGCAGCCAGGCGCTGCTGGCCACCATGAACCACCGCCAGGACCTGCAGCTCAAGATGCAGTCCACGGTGGAAGGCCTTTCGGTGGCGGCCATCACCTATTACATCGTGGGCCTGGTGAGCTACCTGGCCAAGGGCGCCCAGAAGATCGGCTGGCCGCTCTCGGCCGAGACCACGGCGGCCCTGGCCATCCCGCTGGTGGCTGTGGGCGCCTGGTGGTCGCTGCGCAAGTTGCACCACCGGATCTTCCACAAGCCCCTGGGCCACTGAGACGCCTCTTGCAAGGGCCATCGCGTATCGCGGGGGCGGTGGAACAGAGGACCGATGGCATGGGTCTTTCCTCCCATGCCACACTCGTGCCCGCACCCGGCCGTTCCTGCCTTGCCGGCATGCCCAGAAACATCGGCGCAAGATCCCGTGTCCAACACCCCACCTTCACCGCCGGGCCGGCACCTGGCCTCCGGCCTCCTGCTGGCCCTGTTCGGTTCCATCGCCTTCAGCGGCAAGGCCATCATCGTCAAGCTGGCCTACCGCCACGGCGTCGACGCAGTCACGCTCAGCATGTACCGCATGCTCTTTGCGCTGCCCATCTTCGCCGCCATGGGTTGGTGGGCCAGCCGGGGCAAGGCGCCGCTGTCGCGCAAGGACTGGCTGGGCATCGTCGGCCTGGGCATCACCGGCTACTACCTGGCGAGCTTTCTCGACTTTGCCGGCCTGGCCTACATCAGCGCCAGCCTGGAACGGCTCATCCTGTACCTCAACCCCACGCTGGTGATGATGCTCGGCTGGGTCCTGTACCGCCGCGGCATCCGTGGCGCGCAGGCACTGGGCATGCTGGTGAGCTATTGCGGCGTGGTGCTGGTCTTCGGCCACGAGGTCACCCTGCAGGGCGGCAATGTGGCGCTGGGCACCGTGCTGGTGTTCCTGAGCGCGGTGAGCTACGCCATCTACCTGGTCTACAGCGGCGAGATGGTGCAGCGCATCGGTTCGCTGCGCCTGGTGGGCCTGGCCACCACGGTGGCCTGCCTGTGCTGCCTGCTGCAGTTCGTGGTGCTGCGGCCCTTGTCCGCTGCCGTGGTGGCGCCGGAGGTGATCTGGCTGTCGGTGCTCAACGCCACGCTGTGCACGGCCGTTCCGGTGCTCATGGTGATGATGGCCATCGAGCGCATCGGTGCCGGCATGGCCGCACAGATCGGCATGGTGGGGCCCTTGTCCACCATCCTCATGGGGGTGTGGATCCTGGGCGAGCCCTTCACCGTGTGGGTGGCCTGCGGCACCGCGCTGGTGGTCGCGGGGATCTTCGTCTTCACGCGCATGTCCCGCAAGCCGGCGGCGTGAACCCCGTTGCGGGCAAGGCTGTCCGGCTCCACTTATGATTTGGCCAGCGCAAGCGCGGTGTGCGCTTGCAGATCAAAGACACGGAGTTGGATATGGATCTCGGAATCGCGGGCAAGTGGGCGCTGGTGTGTGGTGCGAGCAAGGGGCTGGGCTTTGGCTGCGCCCAGGCCCTGGTGAGCGAGGGCGTCCACGTTGTCATCAACGCGCGCAATGCCGATGTGCTGGCGCAGGCCGCTGCCCGCCTGCAGGCGCAGGGCGCCGCCGCCAAGGTGCAGGTGGTGGCCGTTGCGGCCGACATCACCACCCCCGAAGGCCGTGCGGCCGTGTTTGCAGCGCCAGGCGGTCCGGGGCTGGGCTTCGACATCGTGGTGACGAATGCAGGCGGCCCGCCGCCCGGCGATTTCCGCAACTGGGACCGCGATGCCTGGATCAAGGCCGTGGATGCCAACATGCTCACCCCGATCGAGCTCATCAAGGCCACGGTGGACGGCATGGCAGAGCGCGGCTTTGGCCGCATCGTCAACATCACCTCCAGTGCGGTGAAGGCGCCCATCGACATCCTGGGCCTGTCCAACGGCGCACGCAGCGGCCTCACGGGCTTCGTGGCCGGTGTCGCGCGCAGCAAGCTGGCCGCCGGCGGCGTGACCATCAACAACCTGCTGCCGGGCAAATTCGATACCGACCGGTTGGCCGGCACCATCGGTTCGGGGGCGGCCAAGGCCGGCGTCAGCGTGGAAGAATTCCGCAGGCTGCAGCAGGCCCAGATTCCGGCTGGCCGCTATGGCACGGCCGAGGAGTTCGGCGCCATCTGCGCTTTCCTGTGCAGCGTGCAGGCCGGTTACATGACCGGCCAGAACGTGCTGGCGGACGGCGGCGCATACCAGGGCACGTTCTGAGCGGTCCGGCGTCCGTGCCGCCCTGCGTGGCAGGCGTGGCGCCTTGATGTCCCTCAAGACCGGTGGAAAGAGGCGGGGGCCGGGTGTTGCAGGGGGCGCTTTTCTGCGTGTTTTCCCGGTATTGGATGGAGGCTGCAAAGGCACAATGGACTGCTTTCCCTATTAGAGTCCGTTGTGTTTTGCACGCATTGTTCCCATACTTTGGGAAACTAGGACGAAAAATAAGGCCGGAGATACCAATGCCATGAACCTGTCCCGTGTCCTGACAGCCCGATTCGCCGCACTGGCCCTGCTGGGTGCAAGCGCGTGGGCGTGCGGCAGCGGTGCTGCGTGGGCGCAGGCGGCCAAGACGGCTGCGCCGTACAAGCTGCGCATCGTGGGGGGGCTGGCCGGCATCAACCAGTACACACGGCAGGAAGAGCCGTTCTGGAGCAAGGACCTGGCCCGCCTGAGCGGCGGCAAGTTCGAAGCCGAGATCGTGCCCTTCGACCGCGCCGGTGTGCCCGGCGGCGAGATGCTGCGCCTGCTGCAGCTCGGCGTGGTGCCCCTGGGGACCACGCTCATGAGTTCCTTCTCGGCCCAGTACCCGGAGTACACGGCGCCCGACCTCGCGGGGCTGAACCCCGACATCGCCACGCTCAAGAGCACGGTGGCCGCATTCCGTCCCTACCTGGAAAAGGCCTTGCGCGACCAGCACGGAGTCGAAGCCCTGGCCATCTACGTCTACCCGGCCCAGGTGGTCTTCTGCAAGAAGCCCTTGCGCAGCCTGGCCGACCTGTCGGGCCGGCGCACCCGCGTCTCCTCGTCCAGCCAGGCCGACTTCGTCGGCGCGCTGGGGGGCATTCCCGTGCTCACGGGCTTTGCACAGATCGTCACCAGCCTGTCGGCCGGCAATACCGAGTGCGCGATCACCGGCACCATGTCCGGCAACACCCTGGGCCTGTACACCATGACCTCCCACCTGCACGCGCTGCCGGTGACCTGGGGCCTGGCGGTGTTCGCCGCCAACCAGGCAGCATGGGAGGCCCTGCCTCCCGACCTGCGGGCCTTGCTGCGCCGCGAACTGCCCCGGCTGGAGGCCGCGATCTGGGAAGAGGCCGAGCGCGAGACCGCCGACGGCATGGCCTGCAACCGCGGGGCGGCCAGCTGCACCGGCGGGCGCAAGGGCAACATGGCCATCGTGCCCGTCTCCGAGCAGGACGAGAAGAGCCGCCGCGAGATCCTGGCCTCCACGGTGCTGCCGCGCTGGGTGCAGCGCTGCGGCCCGCGCTGCGCCGACATCTGGAACCGAACCATCGGGCCCGTGCGCGGCCTGGTCGCGGCGCCTGGCAAATGAACCCATCCTCGCCAGCGCGCATCAAGTTCTTCGTCTCGGGGGCGGTGGCCTTCTTCCTCGCGTCGGTGGTGCTGGTGGCGGCTGCGCTGGTCTGGAATGCACGCCAGGTGGCGCTGGCCGACAGCGCCACGCAGGCCACGCGCTTCGTGGCGGGTGCGGAGGCGGCCCTCAATCGCTCGCTGTTGGCGGTGGACGTGCTGCTGGCCAGCATGGACGAACTGCTGGGCCTGTCCACCGCCCTGGTGGAGTGGATCGACTCTGAAGGCGCGAGCCAGCGCCTGCGCAGCTCGGCGCGCCAGAACCTCATGGTGCGCTATGTGGCGCTGGTGGATGCCCAGGGCAAGGTGATCGCGTCTTCCGACGCGGCGGGCAGCCGGCTGGCGCTGGACCTGCCGTCCGGCTTCCTGGACGAGGTGCTGCGCCAGTCGGTCTCCACCCTCATGGTCAGCCAGCCCGTGGTGAGCTTTGCCAGTGCCGAGCGGGTGCTGTATTTTGCGCGCCACCTCAAGATGGCCGACAGCTCGCGCGTGGTGGCGTTGGCCGAACTGCCCGTGGCCTCGCTCAGCTCGGTGCTGGTGCAGGGCGTGGACATCAGCGGCCTGCAGGTCACGCTGGAGCGGGCAGGCGGGCAGATGCTGCTGAGCGTGCCCAGCCGCGAGGACGTGGGCACCCATACGCTGTCACCGCCGCTCGATGCCCTGGACGAGCGGGGCCCGCAATGGCGCGCCCCGGCACGCCTGAGCGGCGAGGTCGCGCTGGTGGTGTACCGCCCCATCCTCTACCAGGATCTGCGCATCTCGGCCAGCATCCCGCAGCGCGATGCCCTGGCCTCCTGGCGCACCGAGCGCAATGCCGTGGCCCTCACGGCGCTGGCCTTCCTGGCCATGATCCTGGCGGCCGGCGGATTCGCGCTGCGCTACATCGACCGCATGACGCAGGCCCGCCTGGCCATTGCCCAGAGCAAGGCCACGCTGGACCAGGCCCTTGAATCCATGGTCAGCGGCTTCGTGCTGCTCGATGGTACGCAGCGCGTGGTGCAGTGGAACCGGCGCTTTGAGGAAATCTTTCCCTGGCTGCAGCCAATGCTGGCACCCCAGGTCCCGTTCCGCCAGGTGCTCGAAGAGAAGGCGCGGCACCACCTGCCGCACGCTTCCGATTCGGAGCGCGCGCTGTGGATCGAGCACCGCCTGGCCCTGCAGGCACAGCCCCAGGGGCCGCACGAGCAGTCCCTGCCCGACGGCCGGGTGATCCAGATCACCGAGCGCGTGACGCCCGAATCGGGCCTGGTCATCACCTACCACGACGTGACCGAGCTGCGCCAGGCCAGCGCCGAGATCGAGAGCCTGGCCTTCTTCGACCCCCTCACCAACCTGCCCAACCGGCGCCTGCTGATGGACCGCATGCAGCAGGCCACGGCCGCCAGTGTGCGCAGCGGCCAGCACGGGGCCCTGCTGTTCCTGGACCTGGACCACTTCAAGACCCTGAACGACACCCTGGGCCACGAGGTCGGCGACATGCTGCTGCGCCAGGTGGCGCAGCGCCTGAAGACCTGCGTGCGCCGGGAGGACACCGTGGCCCGCCTGGGCGGTGACGAGTTCGTGGTGATGCTCAGCGACCTGTCGGAGCACAGCAGCGAGGCGGCGGCCTATGCGCGCCGGGTGGGCCAGAAGATCCTGCGCAAGCTCAACCAGCCCTACACGCTCGGGACCCACACCTACCACAGCACCCCCAGCATCGGCGCCACGCTGATGGGCGGCGCGATGCAGCCTTCGGTGGACCTGCTCAAGCAGGCCGACATCGCCATGTACCAGGTCAAGTCGCAGGGCCGCAATGCGCTGTGCTTCTTCGACCCGCAGATGCAGATCGCGATCAGCCAGCGCGCGCAACTGGAAAGCGATCTGCAGGCCGCGCTGACCGGCCGCCAGTTCGTGCTGCACTACCAGCCCCAGTTCCACCTGGATGGCCGCATCGTCGGGGCCGAGGCGCTGATCCGCTGGCGCCACCCCGAGCGCGGCCTGATCGGGCCGGGCCACTTCATCGGCGTGGCCGAGGAGAGCGAGCTCATCGTGCCCATGGGCCACTGGGTGCTGCGCACCGCCTGCGAGCAACTGGCCGCCTGGCAGGGCGATGCGCGCTACCGGCATGTGCAGCTGTCGGTCAACGTCAGTGCGCGGCAGTTCCGCCAGCGCGATTTCGTGGCCCGCGTGGTCGAGGTGCTGCGCGAGACCGGGGCCCGGCCGCACCTGCTCAAGCTCGAGCTCACCGAGTCGCTGGTGCTGGACAACGTGGACGACACCATCGCCAAGATGGGCCTGCTCAAGACCAAGGGCGTGCGCTTCTCGGTGGACGACTTCGGCACCGGCTATTCCTCGCTGGCCTACCTCACGCGGCTGCCGCTGGACCAGCTCAAGATCGACCAGTCCTTCGTGCGCAACCTGGGCGTCAAGCACACCGACGATGTGATCGTGCAGACCATCATCGGCATGGCGCGCAACCTGGAACTCGACGTGATCGCCGAAGGCGTCGAAACCCAGGCCCAGAAGGACTTCCTGGCCCTGCACGGTTGCCAGTTCTTCCAGGGCTACCTCATGGGCCGCCCGGTGCCCGTGGCCGATCTCGAAGACCTGCTTGGCGCGGGCAGCACGGCGCTCACGGCGTGACGGGCCAGGCCCGCCGTCACCGGCGTGACGAAACGACGATGCCGCCGACGATGAGGGCGAACGCCAGGCCGTGGAACAGCTGCGGCGTGTCGCCCAGGAAGGCCGCCGACAGCAGGGCCGCGAACAGCGGAGTGAGGTTCACGAAGAAGCTCGCCAGCGCCGGCCCGGCACGCTGCACCCCCACGCCCCAGAAGCGGTAGGCCAGCACGGCCGGCCCCACCGCAATGAAGGCCAGCGCGGCGATGAGCGGCCAGCCCCACTCGATATGCGTGCGCCCGCTGGCCCACTCCAGCCCGGCAAAACTGCCAGACCAGGCCAGGCCGAAGACCATCTGCGCCATCAGGAAGGCTGCCCAGTCGCCGCGGATGGCCGCAGGTTCGCGCGTACCCGAGAGCATCCAGCTGTAGAAGGCCCAGGAGATGGTGGCCAAGACCATGAACAGGTCGCCCGGCACCAGGCGCAGGGCCAGCAGTTGCCCCCATTCGCCGCGCGAAAGGACCAGCAGCACGCCGCACATGGACAAAAAGGCTCCCGCCACCTGGCGGCGCGTAACCGGCGCCTTGAAGAACAGCGCGCCCACGGCCAGCATCCAGATGGGCATGCTGGAGCCCACCAGCGTGGCGTTGATGGGCGTGGAAGTCTGCAGCGCCATGTACTGCAATGCGTTGTACAGGCCCACGCCGAAGAGGCCGAGCAGCGCATAGCGGCGCCAGTGGGGCCACAGCGCGCTGTCCCGGCGCAGCACGGCGTGCGCCAGCGGCAGCAGGATGCAAAAGGCCAGGACCCAGCGGATGAAGTTCAGGGTGAGGGGCGGAATCAGGTCGTGCACCAGCCGGCCGACCACGGCATTGCCAGCCCACAGCATCGGCGGCACCACCAGCATCGCCGCCGTGCCGGGCGTGAGTCTTTGTGTCATCCCGCTAATGTATCGGCCCATGCCGGGCAAGCCTTGCAGATTCATGGCACGATGCCGCTGATCGTTCCAAGCCACCAGGAGACCAGAACCATGAGCCTCGCCGTCCAGATCCGCCAGCATGGCGGCCCCGAAGAACTCCACCTCGCCGATGTCACCGTGGGCGAACCCGGCCCGGGCGAGATCCGCATCCGCCACCACGCCATCGGGCTGAACTACATCGACGTCTACCACCGCACCGGCCTGTACCCCCTGTCCATGCCTGCCACCATCGGCATGGAGGCCGCGGGCGTGGTCGAGGCCGTGGGCGAGGGGGTCACGCACCTCAAGGCGGGTGATCGCGCCGCCTATGCCAGCCAGCCGCCCGGCAGCTACTGCGAGCAGCGCGTGATGCCCGCCAAGTGCGTCTGCAAGCTGCCCGATGCGATCAGCTTCGAGACCGGTGCCGCCATGATGCTCAAGGGCCTCACGGCGCAGTACCTGCTCAAGAAGACGCTGCCGGTGCAGGGCCTCGTGGCCGGCGACCATGTGCTGTTCCACGCCGCCGCCGGCGGTGTGGGCCTGATCGCCAGCCAGTGGGCCAAGGCCCTGGGCCTCAAGCTCATCGGCACGGCCGGCACCGATGCCAAGTGCCAGCTGGCGCTGGCCAATGGTGCGGCCCACGCCATCAACTACAACACCGAGGACTTTGCGGCGCGCGTCAAGGAGATCACCGGCGGGCAGGGCGTGAAGGTGGTGTACGACTCGGTGGGCAAGGACACCTGGGACAAGTCGCTCGAATGCCTGCGCCCCTTCGGCCTCATGGCCAGCTTCGGCAATGCCTCGGGCCCCGTGCCGCCGTTCGCACCGGGCGCGCTCGGTGCCAAGGGCTCGCTGTACGTCACGCGCCAGACGCTGTTCACCCACATCGCCACGCGCGAGAGCACGCAGGCCATGGCCGACGACCTGTTCGCCGTGGTGGCCAGCGGTCAGGTGAAGATCCACATCGACCAGCGCTACCCGCTGGCCGAGGTGCAGCAGGCACACCGCGACCTCGAAGGCCGCAAGACCACCGGCTGCACCATCCTCACGCTGTGAGCACGCCCGCCCAGACCTTTGCCGGGTGGCTGGCGGCAGCCCGGGTGGCCGCGCAGCAACCGCCGGCACAGGCCCGGCTGCCGCTGCAGGTGGCAGGGCAGGTGGTGGGCTCGGTGGCCGATGGCGTACTGGATACGGTGGCCCCTGCTCTGCAGGGCGGCCATCGCCTGCACAGGCAGGCGGGCGGCTGGCACCTCGACGTACCAGCCGGGCAGGCCACTGCCGGCCTCAATGCCATCGCCGCCGCGCTGCGTGCCCGGGGCCAGTGCGGCCCGTGGCGCAACGAGCAACTGGCCGTGCCCAACGCCCAGGGCGAGGTGATCGCCACGGTGGAGCGTGGCGCCGTGCGCGTGCTGGGCATCGCCACGCGCGCCGTGCACCTGGTGGGCCTGGTGCCCGACGGGCGCATGTGGGTGCAACTGCGCTCGCGCACCAAGCCCAACAACCCGGGCATGTGGGACACGCTGATGGGGGGCATGGTCGCCGCCGTGGATACGCTCGACCAGGCCCTCGCGCGCGAGACCTGGGAGGAAGCCGGGCTGCGTACGGCCGAGCTGGCTGGCGTGGCCCATGGCGGCCATGTGCTGTTCTCGCGGCCCAGCCGCGAGGGCGGCGGCATCGGCTACATGGTCGAGCGCATCGACTGGTTCCGCGCCACCGTGCCCGAGGGCGTGGTGCCCGCCAACCAGGATGGCGAGGTGGAGCGTTTCGAGTTGCTCGACCTGGGCGAGGTGCAGGACCGGGTGGCCCGCGGCGAGTTCACGCAGGAGGCCGGGCTGGTGATCGGTGGCTACCTGGATAACGCGGCGGCTGGGGCGCAGCCGCGAATCAATCAGGAGTGACGGCAGCCCGCAGCCTGCTCGGTGCCAGCGCGCCGGCCGACTCCAGGATCGGATAGGCCACCGAGCACAGCAGCGAGTTGATGCGCTTGAGCTCGCTGATCAGGTCGATGTGCAGCGAGCTGGTCTCTATGCTCTGCACCGTGTTGTCCGACAGGCGCACCAGGTGGGTGGCCGAGTAGGCGCGCTCCAGGTCGCGAAAGCGCGCTTTTTCCTCCAGCAGCTTCTGCGCATCGCGCACGTTGCCATTGAGGAAGACACTCATCGCCAGGCGCAGGTTGTCCAGCAGGCGGGCGTGCAGTTCGTTGATCTCTTCCATGCCGGCCTCGGAGAAGTGGCGGCCTTTCTTGATCTTCTTGTCCTCGATGTCAATCAGCACGCGCTCGATGATGTCGCCGATCTGCTCCATGTTGATGGTGAAGCTGATGATGTCGGCCCAGCGCCGGCCTTCGCGCTCGTCCAGGGCCTCGCGCGAGATCTTGGTCAGGTAGTACTTGATGGCCGAGTACAGGCCGTCCACCTCGTCGTCGAGCTTGCGCAGGTCCTGCGCCAGCTTGAGGTCGTCGGTGCGGATCACGGTGTGCAGGCCGATCATCATGGACTCGACCACATCGGCCTGGTGCAGCGCCTCGCGCGCCGCGCACGAGATGGCCAGTGAGGGCGTGGCCAGGGCCGACGGGTCCAGGTGGTGCGGCCGCCGGCCGGCCGCGGACTGGGCCTTCTCGCGCGGCAGCAGGCGCGCCACCCAGTCGGCCACCCAGTGGGTGAAGCCGATGAAGCCCACGCTGATGATGACGTTGAAGCCCAGGTGGAACAGCACCACCCCCTGGCCCCGGCCCGGCAGCTGTGGCTGCACATAGGTGAGCCACAGCCCGATGAAGGGCGCCACCAGCAGCACGCCGAGCAGCTTGAAGGCCAGGTTGCCCACCGTGACCTGGCGCACCTCGATGGCCGACTTGGCCGTGGTGAAGACGGCCAGCAGGCCGCTGCCCAGGTTGGCACCCAGCACCAGGCCCAGGGCCACGTCCAGCGGCACCACCTGAGACGCCGCCATGGCCGCCAGCAGCAGCACGATGGCCAGGCTGGAATAGGCCAGCACCGCCAGCAGCGCGCCCATGAAGATTTCCAGCACGATATCGCTGTTGAGCGAGCCCAGCATGGCCTTGATGATGGGCGACGCCAGCATGGGCCCGCTGGCCTGCACCACCATCTCCAGCGCCAGCAGCATCAACCCCAGGCCGATGAGCACCCGCCCCACGCGCCCGGCCGTGCTGGCCTGGCGCGAGATGAAGAGCACCACCCCGACGAAGATGAACAGCGGCGACAGCCAGGACAGGTCGAACGAGAACAGCACCGACATCAGGGCCGTGCCCACGTCGGCGCCGCGCATCACGGCCAGGGCCGCGGGCAGGGTGATGAGCCCCTGGCCCACGAAGGACGAGGTCATGAGAGAGGTGGCCGTGCTCGACTGCACCAGCGCCGTGACGCCCATGCCCGAGAGCGCCGCCGTGAAGCGGTTGCCCATGCTGCGCGCCAGCATGGTCCGCAGGTTGGCGCCGAACACGCGCAGCACACCCGTTCGCACGAGGTTGGTTCCCCATACCAGCAGCGCAACCGCTGCCAACAGATTCAGGAGATGCTTCATTAGTAAACGCTAACTTTTCTTCTTGTGACGTGCACTGCCAAGCATGCACCGTGCCCGCACGCGGGCCGGCTCCATCCGTTCATTTCCACATTGTGGGATTGCAGGGCGCTGCCGCACCCTGGGCGGGCGCGGAGAAGGGCTGCGGCGCGGAGCGACTCCGAGGTGGAGTGGGCGCTCGCAGACAATAAAGGCACCCGCCATTGTCATAAAAATGACATATAACGGACGCGCAAGCATACTCCTGAATCCATAGCGCGGGAAGCATGCCCATGAGCCGACCGGTGTGTTGTCCGCTTCGGACAGGACCGGCCGGCACGCGCTAGTCGATCAACTGCCCGCCGTCATGGAAGGGAAAGGGGCCCGGGTAGCTGCCGCTGGCCACCAGGTGGCTGACCAGCCGGCCACCAGCGGGCAGTGCATGCAGTGCGAACCCGGGGGGCTCCAGCGTCCAGGCCGAGGCGGCGGCGGGCGCCAGGTCCAGGCAGACCTGGTGGGCGGGCGAGGGCACGGTCATCGCCAGGGTGCCGCCAAAGCGCACCTGGATGCTGCGGTGCAGGTGGCCGCAGACGATGCGCTCCACATTGGGGTAGCGGGCCACCAGGGCCTCCAGCTCCCGGGCGCCCTGCAGCAGCCCGATGTCGTCCATGTGGCCGATCAGCGTGCGGAACGGTGGGTGGTGCATGGCGATCACCACGGGGCGCGTGCGGTGGGTTTCCAGCTCACGCGCCAGCCAGGCCAGGCGCTCGGCGCACAGGCCACCCTCGCTGGCGCCGGGTACCACGGTGTCCAGCGCGACCAGTGTCAGTGCGCCCACGGGCACGCTGTACTGCACGAAGCCCTCCGTCCCCAGGTAGTGGTGCTCAGGAAAGCTGGCCCGCAATTGCTGGCGCTCGTCGTGGTTGCCGGGCAGCAGGTAGGTGGGCAGGTCTCCCAGCGGCTCCAGCAGGCCGCGCAGGTGCTCGTACTCCGCAGCGCGGCCGAAATCGGTCAGGTCCCCGGTGATCACCAGGGCCGTGGGCTGCTGCGGCAGGCGCCGGATGGTCTGCACTGCCTGTGTGAGGTAGGGCGCGGTGTTGATGCGCCCATAGGCCAGGCGGCCGGGTTCGCGGATGTGCAGGTCGGACAGTTGCAGCAGCAGGGTGGTCATGGTTGTCGCAGGGCTGATCAGGGGCTTTCGTGGCTGGGCATGAGGCACTCTGGGCGGATGCGGATGGCCACGTTCTCGCCATGGCGGGCCGGGTGATCGCGCGCCACGTCGGCCTGCAGCGGGCCTTGGCCGTCCACCGCCAGCGTGAGCTGCACGCGCTCGCCCAGGAAACTGCGGCGCAGCACCTCGGCGCGGCCCCAGCCGTCACCGGCGTGGCCGGGCTGCACCTCGATGTCTTCGGGCCGCACCAGCAGTACGGAGTCGGGGGCAGGGCAGGGCAGCTCGATGCCGCCCAGCGGCAGCACCTGGCGCTGGCGGGCCGCTTCGTCGCGCTGCAACCGGTTGACCCGGCCCAAAAAGGTGGCCACGAAGGGGTGGGCCGGTGCGCGGTACAGCGTCTCGCCATCGCCCACCTGCACGATGCGGCCGGCCTGCATCACGGCCAGGCGGTCGGCAATGGCCAGGGCCTCCTGCTGGTCGTGCGTGACGTGGATGGCCGTGATGTGCAGGCGGCGCAGCAGCTCGGCCAGCTCGTCGCGCAGGGATTCCTTGAGCTTGGCGTCCAGCGCGGTGAGCGGTTCGTCCAGCAGCAGCACGCGCGGGCGCACGGCCACCGCGCGCGCCAGGGCCACGCGCTGGCGCTGGCCGCCCGAGAGTTCGGCGGGGCGCTTGTTTTCCAGCCCGTTCAGGCGCACCAGGTCCACCAGCTCGCCGACCACGCGGCGCTGCTCGGCCGCATCGGTGCCGCGGATGCGCAGGCCGTAGCCGATGTTGGCGGCCACCGACATCTGCGGGAACAGCGCGTAGAGCTGGAACACCATGCCGATCCCGCGCTGCTCGAAGGGCAGCTGCGTCACGTCGGAGCCGCCGAACGCGATGCGGCTGCCTGCGTCGGGCGACTCGAGGCCCGCGATCAGGCGCAGCAGCGTGGTCTTGCCGCAGCCCGAAGGGCCCAGCAGCGCCAGCACCTCGCCGGGTTCCACGGTGAGGTCGGTGGGTTGCAGGCCGCGCGTGCCGTCGGCATAGGTCTTGGCGCAGCGGACGATGTCCACGCGCGTGCGTTCAAGTTCCATGGTGTTTCTCGATGAAGCTGCCGACGGCCTGCAGGCCCCACAGCACGGGAAGGATGACGATCAGGAACACCAGCGTGTAGGCCGAGCCGCTCTCGATGCGCATGGAGGCGTAGCTGTCCGCCAGGCCCACGGGCAGGGTGCGCGTGAGCGGGGTGTGCAGCATCCAGGTGAGGTTGAATTCGCCCACCGAGAGCGTGAACACCATCAGGCAGCCCGCCACGATGGCCGGCAGCACGGCCGGTACCAACACGCCGAGAAAGCGCTGCGCGAAGCTGGCGCCCAGCGAACGCGCAGCCTCTTCGAGCGAGCGCAGTTCGTCCTTCTGGAAGGCCGCGCCCACGGTGCGCACCATGAAGGGCAGCGTGAACACCATGTGCCCCACGAGAATGAAGGCCAGGCTCTGGCGAAAGCCCTGCAGCGTGCCGTAGGCCAGGATCAGCGCGAGCGCGCTGGCCAGGCCCGGCACGGCCACGGGCAGCGTGAGCAGTTCCTCGAACAGCCGGGCCCAGCGCGATCGGCTGCGTGCCAGCGCATAGGCGCAGGGCACGCCGATGGCGAGGTTGCCCAGCACGCAAGCCAGCGCCAGCAGCAGCGACGCACCCACGGTGCCGCCATAGTTCTCCCACACCTCGCCGAGCCAGCGCAGGGTGAGCCCGCTCTTCAGGCCGGTGCTGGAGTTGTTCACCAGCCCGGCCAGTACCGACAGCGCGATGGGTGCGAGCATGAACAGGGCCACCAGCGCCGTGAGGGCGACGAGGGACCAGGGGGCTTGTCGTGCGTTTCTCATCATGGGTGCTTCAGAAGGCCGGGGTGCCGGAGGCGCGGCGCGCCGCCCACAGCACCAGCCAGGTGATGAGCCCCAGCGTGATCGACAGGCTGGCGGCCAGTGCGAAGTTGGCGTAGTTGGTGAACTCGTTGTAGATGGTGATGGGCAGCACCTCGAACTTGCTGGCCAGGGTGAAGGCCGTGCCGAAGGCGCCCATGGCGGTGGCGAAGACGATGGCGCCGCAACCCAGCGTGGTGGCGGCCAGCTCGGGCAGCCACACGTCGCGCGCCACGCGCCAGCGCGAAGCGCCCAGTGACCGAGCTGCCTCCTCCAGCGCTGCATCCATGGCGCCTGCCGCGGCGGTGTAGGTGGCGATGGCGCGCGGGAGCGAGAAATACAAATAGGCCAGGAACAGGCCTGCGAGCCCGTAGGCAAAGGTGGTGCGGCCTGCGCCCAGCGCGTCCGACAGGTCGGCCACCAGGCCCTGGCGCCCACCCAGCAGGATCATGAAGAAGCCCACGATTACGCCGGGAAAGGACAGCGGCAGCGTGAGCAGCGACAGCAGCAGCTGGCGTCCGCGAAAGCGCTGGCGCGCCAGCGTGATGCCCACCAGCGCGCCCAGCACCAGCGTGGCCAGCGTGACGGCCAGCGACAGGCCCAGGGTCTGCAGCAGGCTCTGCAGGTAGCGCGCGTTGGTGAGCACCGAGAAATAGGTGGCCCAGCCCGTGCCCGCCGGCAGGGCCAGCAGCAGGGCCACGGGCAGCAGCCAGAAGGCCGCGAAGAAGGCCACGGCCGGCGCTGCGCAGCCGAGCAGCAGCGTGCGTGAAGGAGCAAAGCCGTGGCGCATGGGCGTTACTTCACTTCGGCCAGGTAGCGGTCCGAGAAGCCCTTCTGCACAGCGGCCATGCGGCCGTAGTCCACCGTCTTGGCGCGCGCGTAGTCGCTGGCGGGCAGGAAGCGCGCCTGCACCTCCTTGGGCATGGCGCTGGCGCGCACCGGGCGCAGGTAGGCATTGGCCCACAGGGCCTGGCCTTCGTCGGAGAGCACGAAGTCCAGCACCTTCTTGCCGTCGGCGGCGTGGGGCGCATTGGCCACCAGGCTCATCACATACGGCACGACCAGCGTGCCTTCGGCCGGGATCACGAACTGCACGTTGGCCTTGTCCTTGTACTTGGCGCGGTAGGCGTTGAAGTCGTAGTCCAGCAGGATGGCGATCTCGCCCGAGAGCACGCGCGCATACGAGGTCTGCTTGGGCACGATGGGCTCGTTCTTCTGCAGCGCCTTGAAGTAGTCGATGCCTGGGCCGAAGTTCTCCAGCGTGCCGCCGCGTGCCTGGTTGGCGGCCACGGCGCCCACGTAGCCCACGAAGGCAGAGGCCGGGTCCAGGTAGCCGATGAGGCCCTTGTAGTCGGGCTTGAGCAGGTCGGCCCACGATTGCGGCACGGGCTTGCCCTTGAGCGCGTCCACGTTGACCATGAAGCCGAGCGTGCCCGAGTGGATGGTGAACCAGTGGCCGGCCGGGTCCTTGAGGCCGTCGGGGATGTCCTTCCATGCCGCGGGCTGGTAAGGAGTGACCAGGCCGTCCTTTTGCGCCTGGATGGCGAAGGTCACGCCCAGGTAGGTCACGTCGGCCACGGGGCTGGCCTTCTCGGCGGCCAGTTGCGCGAGCGACTGGCCCGAGTTCTTGTTGTCCGGCGGCACGGTGACGCCGGTCTTGGCCTTGATGGCCTTGATCTGGCTGCCCCAGTCGGCCCATTCGGGCGGGCAGTTGTAGCAGATGGCGGTCTGGGCCATGGCCGTGCCGGTGGCCGCCAGGCCGAAGGCGAGCGCCGCAGCGCGCAGGAAGTGGGTGAGCGGGAAGGTCATCGGGAACTCCTGTGGACAGGGGGTGGGGAGGGGAGAATCAGGCGGCCGCGCAGGACTCGCCGGTGCGAAACTGGTGCGCCAGGGTCAGCCCGGCATCGGGCGCCAGCGGGGTGCCGCCGGCCATGGCCTGCACCAGCAACTGCACGCAGCAGCGGCCGATGTCGGCATTGGGCTGGGCCACGGTGCTCAGCATGGGGGTCAGGTCTTCGCCCAGTGCAATGCCGTCGAAGCCCGCCACGCTCAGGTCGCGCGGCACGGCCAGGCGGGCCAGGTGGGCCGCGCGGATGCTGCGGATGGCCAGCAGGTCGTTGGAGCAGACCAGCGCAGTAGGCCGGTCCGCGCGCTGCAGCATGGTGGCGACGTCCTGCACTGCGGTTTCGACAAACGGCACTTCGAGCACCGGTGCATCGGCCAGGCCAGCCGCCGCCATGCCGCGCTGGAATCCGCGCCAGCGCTGCTGCGCACGGTCCGAGGCGGAGAACTGGCCGCTGACCATGGTGATGCGCCGGTGCCCCAGCGATGCCAGGTATTCCACCAGTTCGGCCACGGCCTGCTCGCCATCCACCGAGACGCAGGGATGGTCCGGGTGCCGGTTGTAGGCCAGCACATAGGGCAGGCCGGCCTCGGCCAGGCGCTGCAGTGCGGTGGACGTGGCAGGGTCGGAGACCACCAGGATCATGCCGTCCACATTGCCCGCCAGCAGCAGGTGCACGGCACGGTCTTCCTGCGCCAGCAGGTACTCGGAGGCAAAGGGCAGGATCGCGTAGCCGGCACCGACTGCCGCCTGGGCAATGCCCTGCAGGCATTCTGCGAACACCGGGTTGAGCAGGGTCGGCAGCACCACGCCGATGACGCGGCTTCGCTGGGTGCGCAGCGTGCGCGCGCTGGCGTTGGGCAGGTAGCCCAGTGCCTGGGCGACCTGCTCCACGTGCAGGCGCGTGGCGGGTGTCACCTTGTCCGGCAGGTTGAAGACCCGCGACACGGTGGCGACCGACACGCCCGCCTGGCGGGCCACGTCCTGGATGCTCATGGAACCTCGTTGCAATGTAAACGTTTACATTGGAGCGAAGCCGTGTGACGCGCGTGTGACCAAGGCGCAGCGCCGGCCATAAAAAACGGCCCTCTCAAGGGCCGTTCAGGAATGCGGGAGCGGGGCGGTTACTTGGCCTTCTTCATCCGCAGCAGCTCGTCGAGCACCAGGCACACCGCGCCCACGGTGATGGCCGAATCGGCCAGGTTGAAGGCCGGGAAATGGTAGCCGCGTGCGTAGAAGTCCAGGAAGTCGACCACGTAGCCGTGCATCAAGCGGTCCACCACGTTGCCCACGGCACCGCCCAGGATGCTCGACAGCGCAAAGCAAAAGAGCTTCTGTTCCGGGTGCGCGCGCAGCTGCCAGACGATGAACACCGTGGCGGCCACGCCGATGCCGGTGAAGGCCCAGCGCTGCCAGCCGCCCGCGTCCGCCAGGAACGAAAACGCCGCGCCGGTGTTGTGCGCGCGCACAATGTTGAAGAAGCTGGTGATGGGGGTCGCATCGCCCAGGCGGTAGGCGTCCAGGATCAGCGACTTGGTGATCTGGTCGGCGACCAGGATCACCAGCGCCCAGGCCAGCCAGGGCCACATGCGGCCCAGGGCCGAGGAGGAGCTGCCGTTGGCCGCCATCATGCGTGCACCCGGCTTTCGCCAGCGCCGTACAGGTTGCTCGTGCAGCGGCCGCAGATCGTCGGGTGGGCCGCATCCTGGCCCACGTCGGCGCGGTAGTGCCAGCAGCGGTCGCACTTGGCATCGCTGCTGGGCTTGACGCTGATCTGCAGGGCATCGCCCGCCACCAGTTGCACGGCCGAGGTGATGAACACGAAGCGCAGGTCATCTCCCAGGCTGGCGAGCAACGAGTGGTCCTCGGGCGCCGCCGTGAGCACCACCGAGGCTTGAAGGGACGAGCCCACCTGGCCCTCGGCGCGCAGCACTTCGATCTGCTTGTTCACCACGTCGCGGATCTCGCGCAGGCGCGACCACTTGGCCAACATGCCTTCGTCGGCACTGGCGATGGAGCCATAGGTCTCCACGAAGATGGAGTCGGACGAGCCGAACACCTTCCACGCCTCTTCGGCCGTGAAGGACAGGAACGGCGCCATCCAGCGCAGCATGGCGTGCGTGATCTGGTAGAGCGCGGTCTGCGCGCTGCGGCGCGCCAGGCTCTTGGGCGCCGTGGTGTACAGGCGGTCCTTGAGCACGTCCAGATAGAAGCCGCCCAGGTCTTCCGAGCAGTACAGCTGCAGCTTGGCCACCACGGGGTGGAACTCGTAGACCTTGTAGTGCGCGAGCACCGTGGCCTGGAACTCGGCCGCGCGCGTGAGCGCATAGCGGTCGATCTCCAGCATCTGATCGAATGGCACGGTGTCCGTGGCCGGATCGAAATCGCTCACGTTGGCCAAGAGGAAGCGCAGCGTGTTGCGGATGCGGCGGTAGGCGTCGACCACGCGCGCCAGGATCTTCTCGTCGCCCGCGATGTCGCCCGAGTAGTCGCTCGCGGCGACCCACAGGCGGATGATCTCGGCGCCCAGCTTCTTGTTGATCTCCTGCGGGTCGATGCCGTTGCCCAGCGACTTGCTCATCTTGCGGCCTTGGCTGTCCACGGTGAAGCCGTGGGTCAGCAGGCCGCGGTAGGGCGCGCGGCCTTCCAGTGCGCTGGCCAGCAGCAGCGAGCTGTGGAACCAGCCGCGGTGCTGGTCATGGCCTTCCAGGTACAGGTCGGCCTCGGGGCCGGTGTCGTGGTGCACGTTGGGGTGCGTGCCGCGCAGCACGTGGAAGAAGGTGGAGCCCGAGTCGAACCACACCTCCAGGATGTCGGTGCTCTTGGTATAGCAGGCGGCGTCCTCGGCGCCCAGGATCTCCTCGGGCGTCACGCGGCTCCAGGCCTCGATACCGCCCTTCTCGACGATCTCGGCCGCCTGGTCCATGATCTCCATGGTGCGCGGGTGCAGCTCGCCCGAATCCTTGTGCAGGAAGAACGGGATGGGCACGCCCCAGCTGCGCTGGCGCGAGATGCACCAATCGGGCCGCCCGGCGATCATGTCGTGCAGGCGGGTCTTGCCATTCTCGGGGTAGAAGCTGGTGTGCTCGATGGCGTCCAGCGCGATCTGGCGCAGCGTCTTGGCGGGCTTCTCGCCGGCCTTGGTGAACACGCCTTCGCCTTCGTCCATGCGGATGAACCACTGCGCAGCGGCGCGGTAGATCACCGGCGTCTTGTGGCGCCAGCAGTGCGGGTAGCTGTGGCTGATGTCCTTGGTGGCCATCAGTCGGCCGGCGTCGCGCAGCGCCTCGATGATCACCGGCACGGCCTTCCAGATGTGCTGGCCGCCGAACAGCGGGAAGTCCGGCGCGTAGGTGCCGTTGCCCTGCACGGGGTTCAGGATGTCCTCGAGCGCGAGGCCATGTGCGCGGCAGGAGTTGAAGTCTTCCAGGCCGTAGGCGGGCGAGGAGTGCACGATACCCGTGCCGTCGTCGGCCGTGGCGTAGTCGGCCAGGTACACGGGCGAGAGGCGGCGGTAGCCGGCGTCCACGTCGTACAGCGGGTGCTCGAATTCCAGGCCGCCCAGGTTCTTGCCCGCGGTGGTGGCCAGCACCTGGCCGGTGAGGCCGTAGCGCTCCAGGCACGAGGCCACCAGCGGTTCGGCCACGAGCAGCAGGCGCTCGCCAGCATCCACCAGCGCGTAACTGATCTCGGGGTTCAGGTTCAGCGCCTGGTTGGCGGGGATGGTCCAGGCGGTCGTGGTCCAGATCACCACGAAGGCGTCCTTGGCCAGCGCGGGCCGGCCGAAGGCGGCGGCCAGCGTCGCCGGCTCGTGCGCCTTGAAGGCCACGTCCAGCGTGGTGCTCTTCTTGTCGGCGTATTCGATCTCGAACTCGGCCAGCGAACTGCCGCAGTCGAAGCACCAGTACACGGGCTTGAGGCCCCGGTAGACGAAGCCGCGTTCCATCACGCGCTTGAAGGCCCGGATCTCGCCGGCCTCGTTGGCGAAGTTCATGGTCTTGTAGGGGTTGTCCCATTCGCCGAGCACCCCGAGGCGCTGGAAGTCGGCCATCTGCTGCGCGATCTGCTCCGTGGCGTACGCGCGGCTCTTGGCCTGCATGTCGTCGCGGCTCAGGTTGCGGCCGTGCTTCTTCTCGATGGCGTTCTCGATCGGCAGGCCATGGCAGTCCCAGCCGGGCACGTACAGCGCGTCGAAGCCTTCGAGCTGGCGCGCCTTGGTGATCATGTCCTTCAGGATCTTGTTGACCGCGTGGCCCATGTGGATCTGGCCGTTGGCATAGGGCGGGCCATCGTGCAGGATGAACTTGGGCGCACCGCAGCGCGCATCGCGCAGGCGCTTGTACAGGCCCTTGTCCTCCCACTCCTTGACCCAGCCCGGCTCGCGCTTGGGCAGGTCGCCGCGCATGGGGAAGGGGGTGTCGGGCAGGTTCAGGGTGCTGCGGTAATCCGGTGCAGTGGATTCGGGGGTACTGGCGTTGTCGGACATGGGGGAGCCTTAAAACGGGGCATTCCGGGGCAGGCCCGGAGCAAATGCGGGAAGCAACAAGGAGGGTGGGACGGTATCCGGCCTGCAGGGCAGGCGCTGCGCAGGCAGCCCCCTAAATTCGGTCGCGCGTGGTCTGGCGCCGGGTCTCGGTGTGGTTGGTGGGCGCGTGGGCCGACGCAAAGTAGGCGCGCGCATCCGCACAGTCCTTGGCAATGCCTGTTGTCAGGGCATCCAGACCGTCGTACTTGAGCTCGTCGTGCAGTTTGTGCAGCAGTTCCACCCGGACGATTTTACCGTACGCCCCTTCGGCCCCCAGTTCGGCGGGCCATTGCAGGCAGTGCGTCTCCAGCAGCACGCGTCCGCCATTCACGTCGTCGGGGTCCAGCGAGGGTCGCACACCCAGGTTGGCCACCCCCTGCAACGGCGTTTCACCCAGGCCATGCACGAGCACGGCGAAGATGCCGCTGGCGGCGGGTTTCCAGTGCGCAAAGCGCAGGTTCAGCGTGCGAAAGCCGTCGCCCGCACCCTCGGCCGTGGCGCCCAGTTCGCGCCCGAGCTTGCGGCCATGCACCACATGGCCCGAAATCGCGTAGGGCCGTCCCAGCAGGCGGGCCGCGGCCTCCATGTCGCCCTGGCCCAGGGCCTGGCGCACGGCAGAGCTCGACACGCGCAGCCCGTGCACCTCGTAGCTGTTCATGCGCGCCACGTCGAAGCCTTTGGCCTGGCCGGTGGTATCCAGCAGGGCGTAGTCGCCCGCGCGCTGGGCGCCGAAGCGGAAATCGTCGCCCACCAGCACATAGCGCACCCCAAGCCCCTTGAGCAGCACCTCGTCGATGAAGGCCTGGGGCGACTGGGCGGCCAGGCGCGCATCGAAGGGCAGCACCACCGTCTGCTGCACGCCGCAGCGTGCCAGCTCGGTGAGCTTGTCGCGCAGCGTGCCCACACGCGCGGGCGCCAGTTCGGGCTTGTGCAGGGCCCCGGCAAAGTAGTCGCGCGGGTGGGGCTCGAAGGTGAGCACGCAGCTTTCCACCCCCCGATGGGCGGCCTCGCTGTTGAGCAGGGCCAGCATGGCCTGGTGGCCGCGGTGCACGCCATCGAAGTTGCCGATGGTCAGCGCGCAGGCGGGGGCGATGCCGGGGTGGTGGAAGCCGCGGAAGATCTTCATGGACTTGTTATCTTTTTGATAGCAGCTTGGGCATATGGGTAAAGCACCAGACGCCAATCTGTCACGAAAACAGAGTATATTGTGTACTACGGGCCCGGCTGCGCAGCCGGGTCCGCGAGACATCCGCGTTCCGATTCCTTGTGTTCATTCTTGTTCCAGGAGGCGTGTTTTGAAGGTCTTGAAGCTGTCAGCCCAGGGGCTGCCCCAGTCGTGGATATCGCTGGAGCAGGCCGTCACCCACTATGCTGCCGACGAGGTGCGCTGGGAATCCGGCGGCCAGGTCGCGCTTTTCCGGGGTGGGCACAACGCGGTCACGGGCGAGCAGTCGGTGATCGCGGTCAACAGCATCATCGGCACCAAGGGCGTGCCCAGCATCAACCCCTTCGACCTCAAGCCCGGCCTGACCAACAGCAAGCTCTTCATCCGCGACCGCAATGTGTGCGCCTACTGCGGCGGCCATTTCCACGAAGACAACCTCACGCGCGAGCACATCGTGCCTTTTGCCCGCAACGGGCAGGACCACTGGATGAACGTAGTCACCGCCTGCCGGCCGTGCAACCACAGGAAGGGCCCGCGTACTCCCGAGCAGGCGCACATGCCGCTGCTCTACGCCCCGTACGTGCCCAGCCTGTGGGAAGACTTCATTCTGCGCAACCGCCGCATCCTGGCCGATCAAATGGAATTTTTGATGGCTCACGTACCGAAATCTTCGCGCTTGCTGGCATAGAGCAGGGCAGGCTCCGCACCTGCCCTGTCTGTTCAATACGTCAGTTCCAGAAACACCAGGTGCCCGCTGGCGGCCGGCCAGGTCTGGCCCACCACGCGTTCGCCATTGAACTGCGCGGCCACGCTGCGCTGGGGGCCCTCGGGCTTGATCTTGGCCGAGGCCACGCCAGCGCCGGCCGGCACGCCTGCGGGCGGGGCGCCGTCCAGCAGCATCTGGTCACGCGCCGGGTCCAGGTAGCCGCGCGGGCGGGTCATGCTGCCCACGCTGGCGGCAGCCGTGTCGGCGTCGGCGATGCGTTCGGCGCGCAGGTGCACGATGGCGCTGCTGCGCGGAAAGCCGCTGCGGTAGATGTGCGTGGTGGCATAGCCCGGGGCGGTGATGGCGAATTCCAGCGGCGCGCCCGTCGGCACGGCCACGGGGCCCCACTGGCCATCGGCCGCGACCGTGGTGCGCAGCAGCGCATTGCCGGTGCGGGCGCCTGTGGCCGGGTCGGTGGCAAACACCTCCAACTGGGCGCCGGGCAGGGGCAGGTTGTTGCTGAAATTGCCGGTTTTCGCGTCCAGCGGGTCCACACCGAGGCCCGTGACCTTGCCGGACAGGGCCACGCGCGCCTCGTTGGCGATGGCCGTGGAGGACGGCGCCTTGCCCGTGATGAACTGGTAGGCTGCGGCAAAAGCGGTGGGCGAGAACGAGGTCTCGCGGTGGTCGATGCGCGGGATCACCACGTTGGTGGCGCCCTTGAGCTCGGGCCCGGCCGCCGTGACATTCGTGGCCGTGCCTTTCTGGCCGATCCACAGGCCGTCGGGCTGGGCGAATTTGTCGTTGCTGTCCGAGCGCACGGTCATCCAGCGCACGGGGCCGGTGACCTCGTCGCCAGCGGCGTTCTTGGGCGCGTTCAGGCCCTTGAGGAAGGGGCCTGTGCCCGCGAACTCATTGCCTTCGCGAAAACCCGGAATCGCCCAGACGCCATGGTTGGGTGTGCCGCCCAGGATGGCATGGCTCACGGTCTGGTCTCCACCGCCGTTCTGGATGTAGTTGCGAATCGCGTTGCCGCCGCGCGAGTTGCCGATCAGCACCACCTTCTTCGCGCCGGTGGCCTTGAGCACCTTGTCCACCTCAGACTTGAGGTAGGCCATGTGCTCGGCCGCCGAGGTGCGCCCGGCCTGGGGCTTGGTGTCGTCGTCGCGGTTGAGCGGGTAGGGCACGTCGATGGCGTGCAGGCGCTCGCGCGGCCAGCCGTTGGACTCGAAGCGCCACACCGTGGTCTGCCACAGGGCTGCCGTGTCGCCGTTGCCGTGCACGAAGACGATGGGCGGAAGGCTGCTGTCCTGCAAAGGTGCCTGGCTGGCGCAGCCCGCAAGGGCCAGCGCTGTGGCGGCTGCGGCAATCAGTGCGGATCGGCGTTGCAGGGAAATCGTCGTCATCGTGTCCTTCTCCAGAAATGAAAAATGCCCGTGGACCGGGTGATCCACGAGCATGTCATGCGGGTGTTACGTGCCTGCGTCAGGCAAACACGCCCGCCGTGTCCTGCATGCGCGCCGACACCTCGCCCAGGTGGTGCAGCGTGTCGCCAAAGGCCATCTCCAGCTGCGTGAGCTTCTTGAAGTAGTGGCTGCCGATGTACTCGTCGGTCACGCCGATGCCGCCGTGCAGTTGCACCGACTGCTGGCCCACGAAGCGCATGGCCTGGCCCAGCTGCACCTTGGCGCGGGCCATGGCGGCGCGGCGCTCGGCGGCGGGGGCGCCCAGCTTGAGGCTGGCGTAGTAGCTCATCGAGCGCGCCAACTCCAGCTGCATCTTCATGTCGGCCACGCGGTGGCGCAGGGCCTGGAAGCTTGAGATCAGCACGCCGAACTGCTTGCGCTGGTTCATGTACTCGACGGTGCCGGCCACGGTCTTGTCCAGCACGCCCACGGCCTCGGCGCAGGTGGCGGCGATGCCGGTGTCCACGGCCAGCTCCAGGGCGGCTAGGCCGTCGGTGGTCACCAGGGTGGCGGGCGCGTTGGCCAACACCACCTCGGCGGCGCGGCTGCCGTCCTGCGTGACGTAGCCCTTCGTGGCGACGCCGCTGGCCGAGCGCTCCACCACGAACATCGCGATCTTGCCGTCGAGTTGGGCGGGCAGCAGGAAGGCATCGGCCTGGTCGCCCGCAGCCACGATGCTCTTGGTGCCGCTCACCGTATGGCCGCCCGCGGCTGCGGTGGCCGTGGCATCGCACACATCCAGGCGGTAGCGCGCCTTGCGCTCCTGCTGGGCCAGTACCACCAGCGCTTCGCCGCTGGCGATGCGCGGCAGCCAGGCGCCCTGCACCTCGGCGCTGCCGAACTCCGAGAGCACGGCGCTCGCGATAAAGGCCTGGGCCAGGGGCTCCAGCACCATGCCGCGCCCCAGCTCCTCGGCCACCACCATGGCATCCACGGCGGTCTGGCCCAGGCCGCCATGGGCCTCGGGCACGGTCAGGGCCGTCAGGCCCAGCTCGGCCAGTTCATTCCAGGCGTCGCGCGAGAATCCACCGGCCTCCACGGCCGCACGGCGGCGCTCGAAGCTGTAGCCCTTGTCCACCCATTTGCGCACGGCGTCGCGCAGCTGTTCCTGGTCGTCGGAAAAATCGAAATCCATGCTCTTGTCTCCTTAGCCAAGACCGGTCTGCGCCAAGATGTTGCGCTGCAACTCGTTAGAGCCGCCGTAGATGGTGGTCTTGCGCAGGTTGAAGTAGGTCGATGCCAGGGGCGCGTTGGCCGCCTCGCCGCCAGGGAAGTCGCCCTGCCAGCCGGCTTCCATGGCTTCCTCGATGAAGGGCAGGGCAAAGGGGCCCGCGGCCAGCATCATCAGCTCGGCATAGCGCTGCTGGATCTCGCTGCCGCGGATCTTGAGCAGGCCGGCGATGTCGAGCGAGTTCTTGCCCGACTTCTCGGCCGAGAGCACGCGCAGCACCAGCATTTCCAGGGCCACGATGTCCACTTCGAGCAGGGCCACCTGGTCGCGGAAACGCGTGTCTTCCCACAGGCCTTCGGCCTTGGCGATGCGCTTCAAACGCTCCAGTTCGCGCTTGCTGCGGTTCACGTCGGCGATGTTGGTGCGCTCGTGGCTCAGCAGGTGCTTGGCGTAGGTCCAGCCCTTGTTCTCTTCGCCGATCAGGTTCTCGGCCGGCACTTCGACGTTGTCGAAGAACACCTCGTTGACCTCGCACTCGCCATCGAGCAGCTTGATGGGGCGCACGGTCACGCCGGGCGACTTCATGTCCAGCAGCAGAAAGGAGATGCCGGTCTGCGGCTTGCCCTCGGTGCTGGTGCGCACCAGGTTGAACATCCAGTCGCCATGCTGGCCCAGCGTGGTCCAGGTCTTCTGGCCGTTGACGATGTACTTGTCGCCCACGCGCTCGGCGCGGGTCTTGACCGAGGCCAGATCCGAACCCGAACCCGGCTCGCTGTAGCCCTGGCTCCACCAGACTTCGCCGCTGGCGATGCCGGGCAGAAAGCGCTTTTGCTGCTCGGCATTGCCGAAGGCCATGATCACCGGGGCCACCATCACGGGGCCGAAAGGGATGATGCGTGGCGCGCCGGCCAGTGCGCACTCTTCTTCGAACAAATGCTTTTGCACGGCGGTCCAGCCGGGGCCGCCGAATTCCTTGGGCCAGCCGAAGCCAAGCCAGCCCTTCTTGCCCAGGATCTTGGCCCAGCCCTGCATGTCGTCGCGGGTCAGGCGCAGGGCGTTGTGCACCTTGTGCGAAATTTCGGGGGGCAGATTGCTGCGGACCCACGCGCGAACTTCTTCGCGGAAGGCCTGCTCTTCGGGGGTGAATGCGAGGTCCATACGGCTTGTCTCCTGAGAAGTCCTGTTTGTAGCACGGTCGTTCGTTTTATTCCTGTCCGGGTGGCGACATCGGGGCCTCGGGCGGGGCGATGCCCAGCTCGGCGCACAGCCGCTCCACCGTGGCCTGCAGGCCGGCCACCTGGGTCTCCAGGGCCGTCACACGCGCCTGCAGGGCCGACGGCGCTCCACCCCCTGCGGCACTGGCGGCGGCCGGGGCGGTGGTGTCCACCGGCCCGCACAGCAGGTGGGCCCAGCGCTGTTCGCGTGCTCCGGGAGCCCGGGGCAGCAGCACGACCAGCGGCCCGCCCTTCTCGGCGCTGCATTCCTGCAGCTCGTCGAGGAAGGCCTCGACCGACGAGATGTCGGCAAACCGGTACCAGCGTTCGGCATTGATGCGCAGCTCGCCCGCGGTCTGCGGACCGCGCAGCATCAAAAGGCCCAGCAGCACCGCCGACTGCTCGGGCACGCCCACGCCGCGCTGGAAGTTGTGCTCCCAGCGCGTGGTGCGGTTGCCGCTGGTCTCGAAGGCCAGCGTCTGCTGGCGCAGGGAGTCCAGGGCCTCCTGGACCTCTGCCTCGCTCAGGGTCATCACTGGGTCGCGGCTGGTCTTCTGGTTGCAGCCGGTCACCAGGCCGTTGAGCGACATCGGATAGCTGTCGGGCACGGTGCGGGCCTTTTCCATCAGCGTGGCCAGCACGCGGGCTTCGTTGGCGGTCAGGGGGCGGTTGGCGGGGTCGAAGGGCATGGCTGGGATAATCCGTGGCAATTTATGAAGAACATCGTGATTTTGATCTCTGGCAGCGGCTCCAACATGGCTGCCATCGTGCGCACTGCGCAGCAGGAGGACTGGGCGCGCCGCCACGGTGCCCGCGTGGCGGCCGTGCTGAGCAACAAGGCCGATGCCCCGGGCCTGGCCTTCGCGCGCGGCGAAGGCATTGCCGCCGAGG
>NZ_JBKDTZ010000331.1:0-11866 GCF_046339755.1 Acidovorax sp.
GTCTGGTACCCCGTGGGCCCGCGCGATGTCTTCCCCGAGACCTTCGCCCCCTTCCTGCTGGGCAACGACGCCGTGCGCGCCGTGTTCATGCAGCACCACGCCGACCTGCTCGACGCCGCCTTCTGGCAGTCGCACAAGGAGCGCATCCAGGCCGGCCATGTGTACGACGTGTTCCCGTATGACACGGACCGGCGCTTCCTCGCCCGGCCGCGCGATTGATTTCCCTTCTATCCCTAGCCAACCCACTGCAGGAGACATTGCCATGAGCAACCAAGCCCAAGACCCCATCGTCATCGTCGGCGCCGCACGCACCCCCATGGGCTCGCTGCAGGGCGACTTCTCCAGCCTGGCTGCCCATGACCTGGGCGGCGCCGCGATCAAGGCCGCGCTGGAGCGTGCCGGCGTGCAGCCCGATGCCGTGGGCGAAGTGCTGTTCGGCAACTGCCTGATGGCCGGCCAGGGCCAGGCCCCGGCGCGCCAGGCGGCCTTCAAGGGCGGCCTGCCCAAGGGCGCGGGCGCGGTCACCCTGTCCAAGATGTGCGGCTCGGGCATGAAGGCCGCGATGATGGCGCACGACATGCTGCTGGCCGGCACGCACGAGGTCATGGTGGCCGGCGGCATGGAGAGCATGACCAATGCCCCCTACCTGCTGCAGAAGGGCCGCGGCGGCTACCGCCTGGGCCATGACCGCATCTTCGACCACATGATGCTCGACGGCCTGGAAGACGCCTACGAACCCGGCCGCTCCATGGGCACTTTCGGCGAGGACTGCGCGGCCAAGTACCAGTTCACGCGCGAGCAGCAGGACGCGTTTGCCACCGCCAGCGTGCAGCGCGCCAAGGCCGCCACCGAGTCGGGTGCCTTCGCGGCCGAGATCGTGCCCGTCACCGTCAAGACCCGCACGGGCGAGACCGTGGTGTCGGTGGACGAAGGCCCGGGCAAGGTCAAGCTCGAAAAGATCGCCACCCTGAAGCCCGCCTTCAAGAAGGACGGAACCATCACCGCCGCATCGAGCTCCAGCATCAACGATGGCGCCGCCGCTCTGGTGATGATGCGCGAATCCACCGCGAAGAAGCTGGGTGCCAAGCCGATTGCCCGCGTGGTGAGCCACGCCACGCACGCGCAGGAGCCCGAATGGTTCGCCACCGCGCCGCTGGGCGCCACGCAGAAGGCGCTGGCCAAGGCCGGCTGGGCCGTGGGCGACGTGCAGCTGTGGGAGATCAACGAGGCCTTCGCCGTGGTGCCCATGGCCCTGATGAAGGAGCTCGACCTGCCGCACGACAAGGTCAACGTGAACGGCGGCGCCTGTGCCCTGGGCCACCCCATCGGCGCCAGCGGTGCGCGCATCCTGGTCACGCTGATCCATGCCTTGCAAGCCCGCGGCCTGACCAAGGGCCTGGCCACGCTGTGCATCGGTGGCGGCGAAGCTACGGCCATGGCCATCGAATTGGCCTGATTCCGGCCAACAATAGCGGCCTTGCCACCACCATCCTCCGCACCGGAGCCTGCCGCCATGCACGCCACCCCTGCCGCCGTCACCGCCTTCTGGCGCGAGTTCGCCGACACCGAGTCTGCCTTGCACGCCCTGCCGCTGCGCGAACGGGTGGAGGAGAGCAATGCCCTGCTGGAGCGGCACCTGGAAGGCCTGGCGCTGGAGATGTCCGGCGGCGATGGGGATGCGGTGGTCGACCTGATCGTCACCGCCCATGGCAGCATCGAGTGCTTCCCCCTGCTCATGCAGGTGGTGGCGGCCGCGCCCAAGCAGCTGCGGCACCACCGGGTGAGCGCCTTTCGCGAGCGCACAGAGCAGCCGGACTTTCCCATTGGCATGGACGGCTTCGAGCTGTCCACCTCCGAGGTGTTGATCGCGCTGGGCCAGGACGACGGGCAGGCGGCGCTGGAGATCCGGTTCGCCCGCGAGATCCCCCAGGATTTTCAGGACCACGCGCGCAATATGGCCTTCATCATGATCGACCATGTGCTGGGCGAATACGACTTTGCCGTGAAGGTCGGCGCCGTGGACTTCGTGGAGGAATCCATGGACCCCGGTGCCGAGTGGACGCCCCTGTCGCTGCTGCCGCCCGTGTTCGACCGCTACTGGACCGGGGTGTTGGGGCGCACCGGCGAGTTCCCGACCGGCGAGCACGACTGGGACGGCATGACGCTGGCCTTTGGCGGCGCCGATGGCGATGCGGGTGAGCCTGGGGACGAGGCCATCGTGATGATCAACCGCAGTGCCAACCCGGTCGCCATGCGGGCCGACCTGGCGTATGCGCTCACGCTGGACCTGGCCGTGAACGATGGCGACGAGCTCGACGCCGTGCGCGACCTGCAGGACCAGGCCGCCACCCTGCTGGAGCTGCCGCAGCTGGGCATTCTGGCCTACACCATGACCCGGGCCGGGCGCCGCAAGGCGGTGTATTACGTGGGCGACGAGCCCATGGCCCGCCAGGTGCTGGCGCCGCTGTTGTTGCGGGAGGCCGCGGCTTCGCTCGAAATTTCCTCCACCTTCGATCCCGCCTGGTCGGGCTACTTTGAGTTCGCCGTCCACTGACGGCTTGTCGACACCACACACGGATCTCCTTTTCATGGCCACCATCCTCATCATCGGCGCATCGCGCGGCATCGGCCTGGAGCTGGTGCGCCAGGACACGGACGCGGGCGAGCGGGTGATCGCGACCGCGCGCGACGACGACGGGCGCGCGCGCCTGCAGGCGCTGGGCGCGCAGGTGCTCACCGTGGACGTGGCCAATCCCGCCAGCGTGAGCGGCCTGGCCTGGCTGCTCGACGGCGAGAAGATCGACCTGGCCCTGTACGTGGCCGGTGTGATCCGCCGGCCCAATGCCCTCACACCGCCCACGCAGCAGGACTTCGACGCCGTGATGCATACCAATGTGCTGGGTGCCATGCAGGCCCTGCCGCAGGTGGCGCCCATGGTGACCGATGCCGGTGGGGTGTTCGCTTTCGTGTCCAGTTCCATGTCCCAGATCGGCAGCGTGGACGACAGCGAATCCTGGCTGTACCGCACCAGCAAGGCCGCCCTCAACATGGCCGTGGCTGCGGCACAGCACGACTATCCGGGCGCCATCCTGATCACCATCGACCCCGGCTGGGTGCAGACCGACATGGGCGGCGGCGAAGCGCCCCTTTCGGTGCAGGAGAGCGTGCAGGGCATGCGCGCCACCCTGGCGGGCGTGACCGCGGCCGACAAGGGACGCTTGCTGCACCACGACGGCAGGCGCGCGGCGCACTGGTAGCCCCTTCTTTCAACAACGAACCCCCAAGAGATTCCGGAGACAAGCCCATGCTGCTGACCCAAGACCAGGAAATGATCCGCGACGCGGTGCGCGACTTCGCGCAGGCCGAGCTGTGGCCCCACGCCGCGCGCTGGGACAAGGAGCACCATTTTCCCCAAGAGGCGCACCAGGGCCTGGCCGCGCTGGGCGCCTATGGCATCTGCGTGCCCGAGGAGTTTGGCGGCGCCAACCTCGACTACCTCACGCTCGCCCTGGTGCTCGAAGAGATCGCTGCCGGAGACGGCGGCACCAGCACCGCCATCAGCGTGACCAACTGCCCCGTCAACGCCATCCTCATGCGCTATGGCAACGCGCAGCAGAAGAAGGACTGGCTCACGCCCCTGGCCCAGGGCCGCATGCTGGGCGCCTTCTGCCTGACCGAGCCGCATGTGGGCTCGGACGCATCGGCGCTGCGCACCACGGCCGTGCGCGAGGGCGACGGATACGTGATCAACGGCATCAAGCAGTTCATCACCAGCGGCAAGAACGGCAACGTGGCCATCGTCATCGCCGTGACCGACAAGGGCGCGGGCAAGAAGGGCATGAGTGCCTTCCTCGTGCCCACCGACAACCCCGGCTACGTGGTGGCACGGCTCGAAGACAAGCTGGGGCAGCACAGCAGCGACACGGCGCAGATCAATTTTGACAACTGCCGCATTCCGGCCGAGAACCTGATCGGTGCCGAGGGCGAGGGCTACAAGATCGCCCTGGGCGCGCTCGAAGGCGGGCGCATCGGCATCGCCGCGCAGAGCGTGGGCATGGCGCGCAGCGCTTTCGAGGCGGCGCTGGCCTACTCCAAGGAGCGCGAAAGCTTCGGCACCGCCATCTTCAATCACCAGGCGGTGGGCTTTCGCCTGGCCGACTGCGCGACGCAGATCGAGGCCGCGCGCCAGCTCATCTGGCATGCGGCCGCGCTGCGCGACGCCGGGCGCCCCTGCCTCAGGGAAGCGGCCATGGCCAAGCTGTTCGCCAGCGAGATGGCCGAGCGCGTGTGCAGCGCCGCCATCCAGACCCTGGGCGGCTACGGCGTGGTCAACGACTTCCCGGTGGAGCGCATCTACCGCGACGTGCGCGTGTGCCAGATCTACGAAGGCACGAGCGACGTGCAGAAGATCATCATCCAAAGAGCTTTGGCCTGAGGGGCCAGGGCGCTCAGGCGCCCGGCTGCCGCAGCCACTGCGCGAGCAGGGCGTGCAGCGTGTCGGCGTCGACCGGCTTGCGCAGCACCAGGTAGCCTTGGGCGTCGGCCTCCTGCAGTTCGGGGGCGTCGAATTCGCCGCTGACCATGGCGCCGTGGGCGTCGGGGCAGCGCTCCAGCAGCGCCAGCAGCACCTCGAAGCCGCTTTCGCCCGAGCGCAGCCGCTGGTCGCACAGGATGGCCTGCGGCGTGAACCCGGCTTCGATGTGGGCAAAGGCCTCGGCCGCATTGGAGGCCAGGCGGACTTCCACCTCCCAGGTGCCGAGCAGGGCCGCCCAGGCGCCCAGCACATGCGGGTCGTCGTCGAGCACCAGGCAGCGCCCCGGCAGCGGGCCGTGCTGCCCCTGTGCGTCCAGTGGTGCCCACTGCGCCAAGGGGGGCGCTTCGGCGGCGGGCAGCTCGACCCAGAAGCACGAGCCCCTGCCGAGCCGGGACTGGAGGCCCTGCCGGGCACCCATCAGCGCCACGCAGCGTGCCACCACGGCCAGCCCCAGGCCGTGGCCGCTGCGGTGCAGCTGCCATGCATGGTGGGGGCGGTAGAAGGCCTGGTAGATCTGGCCCTGCTCTTCCAGGGCGACCCCGACCCCCGTATCCCAGACCTCGATGCGCCAGTGCCCGCCGCGCCGCCGTGCACCCACCAGCACGCCGCCGTGCGGTGTGTAGCGCAGTGCGTTGTGCACCAGGTTGGCCAGCGACTGCCGCGCCAGCGCCGGGTCGGCCAGCACGGTGGCGTGGGCCGGCGGCCGGTGCAGCCGCAGGGCCAGGCGGCGCGCGCCCGCCTCGGCGGCGAACTGGGTGTGGATGTCGTCGAACAGCCCGTGCAGCGACAGCGCGGCGGGCCGCAGCTCCACGGCGCCCGACTCGATGCGCGACAGGTCCAGCAGGGCATCGAACATGTGGCTCACCGAGCGCATGCTCAGCCGCCACTGCGTGAGCAGCCCCTCCAGCCGCGGGATGTCCTTGCCGTGCAGGGCGATGGCCTCGGCCAGCAGGCCCATGGCGTGCACGGGCTGGCGCAGGTCGTGCGCGGCGGTGCTCAGGAAGCGGTTCTTCTCCGCCAGCGCCATCTCGGCCGCGCTGCTGGCCTGGCGGTAGCGCTCGGCCAGGTCCCGGCTGTGCTCTTCGAGCGCCACCTGGCGCACGAAGAAGCGGTGCGAGTGGATGGCGCTGCGGTAGATCACCACCATCATCACCAGGGCGATGGGCAGGGTGAAGTACCAGTGGCTCTTGAAAGCCCAGGGCATCAGCACGAGGCTGCCGCCCATGCCGAAGAAGAAGGCGCGGTAGACTGCCCATGAGGCCGACATCTGGGCGGCGAGGACGGCTACCGTGCCCATCAGGGCGGCATACACCAGCAGCATGAAGTCATAGCTGGCACTGCCCATGGACAATGCCACGGCCGATGCCAGCGCCACGCCATGGGCCAGTGCCAGCCGCTGCACCCGGGGCTGCCAGGTGGCAAGCAGATCGGCGGGCGGGTGTTCGAGCTGCTCGCGCCGGTAGCGGCGCAGCAGGTGCCATGCATACCACAGGGCTGGCAGGTACAGCGCGCCCCCGATGAAAAAGCCCCGGGGGTCGCCACCGAGCCAGGCCAGCAGCCCGCCGAACAGGAAGCCCATGGCGGGCATGGCCGCCATGCTCAGCCGCAGGCGCGCGAAGGCGGCACTCAGCAGGCGCAGTTGGCCTGCGTCGCTGGGTATGGGGGTATCGGGGGCGGGCGCTGGCCTGTCCATGTGCAATGCGTGCGCCCGGTCAGTGGGCGTGTTGGGGCGCCAGCCACTGGGCCAGCACGGCATGCAGCTTGACCACGTCGAGCGGCTTGGGCAGCACCAGGTAGCCCTCGCCCTCGGCTTCCAGCAGCTCGGGCGAGCGCAGTTCGCCGCTGACCATGGCGCCGTAGGCGTCGGGGCAGTGTGCCATCAGCGCGCGCAGGATGTCGAAGCCGCTCTCGCCCGAGCGCAGGCGCTGGTCGCACAGGATGGCCTGCGGGGTGAAGCCCGCGCCCACCAGCGCCCAGGCCTCGCTGGCGCAACTGGCGCAGCGGGCGGTGATGCCCCAGGCCTGCAGCAGCGCGGCCCAGGCGCTCGCCACCTGCGGGTCGTCGTCGATGACCAGGCAGGTGCCCGACAGCGGGCCCAGGTCGGGGCGGCCGGTGCTTTCGCCCGCCTCCCATGCCACGCTGCTGGGGCGCGCGGTCAGAGAGGGGTGGCGCGTGACCGGGGTGGCCGCGGGCAGGTGCAGCCAGAAGCGCGAGCCCCGGCCCAGGCGCGATGCCAGTCCATAGTCGGCCCCCATGAGCTTGGCGCAGCGCGCCACCACGGCCAGGCCCAGGCCATGGCCGTTGTTGTCGATGTCCCAGGCGTGCTGCGGGCGGTAGAACGGGGCATAGATGCGCGGCTGGTCCTCCAGGGCCACGCCCACCCCGGTGTCCCAGACCTCGATTTGCCAGCCGCCACGGCGCCGGCGCGCGGTGAGCAGCACGCCGCCGTGCACGGTGTAGCGCAGTGCGTTGTGCACCAGGTTCACGACCGACTGGCGCAGCAGGTCGGCATCGGCCAGCACGGCGGCCGCGGGGCCCGGGGGGCGCACGCGCAACTGCAGCCCGCGCGTGCGCGCCTCCTCGCGGAACAGCGTGAGCACGTCGCCGAAGAGGGCATCCATGGCCACTGGCCCGGCCTGCACGGCCACATGGCCGCTTTCGATGCGCGAGAGATCCAGCAGCGCGTTGAACATGCGGTTGACCGAGTGCACGCTGCGCTGCAGGTCGGCCAGGGGCGCATACAGGCCGCTGTCGCGGTTGCGCCGCGCAATGGCCTCGGCCAGCAGGCCCATGGCGTGCACGGGTTGGCGCAGGTCGTGCGCGGCGGTGCTCAAGAAGCGGTTCTTTTCTTCCAGGGCCGCCTGGGCTTCATCACGGGCCGCCAGGTAGCGCGCCGCCATCTGTGCGCCGCGCTCTTCCAGCCGGATCTGCTGCACGAAGAAGCGGTGCGTCGTGTGTGCGTGGCGGTAGATGATCAGGCTGTGCAGCAGCGCCAGCGGCAGGACAAAATGCCAATGGTCCGGAAACAACCAGATCAGGAGGGGCAGCGATGCATTCCAGCCCGCCATGAACAAGCGCATGAACACGCTGAGCACGGGCGTCTGGAGCGTGGCATTGCCGACGATGATGGCGGCGTTGGTCACCAGCAGCAGCAAGGCGAAGTCGTAACTCGCATGGCCAGCCACGATGGCCATGGGCGCGGTGATGCCCGCGCCGTGCAGCAGCGCAAAGTGCTCGAGCCGGGGTTTCCACTTGCGTACCAGGGCATCCGCATCCAGGCGCCTGCGGTCGCGCAGGTGCATGCGGCGCTGCACGAACATCACCCCGGCGAAGAGGACGTAAAAGCAGCACCACGCCCACATCCACCGCGCGTCATGGGCCTGTGCGTAGAACAGTGTGAGCGTCAATGCCAGCAGCGGCAGCACGAAGATGCTGGTGAGCAGGAGGCGAAAAGTCATCTCCAGCAGGCGCGCCTGCCCCTCCATGCTGATGGGGGCGTCGTCGGACCCGTCGGCCGGTGGCGCTGCCGCAGGCGAGGCCATCAGCCTGCGGGCCCCGCCGCCAGCACCAGCCTGCGCCCGCGCAGCTGGGTGATGGCCTCGATGCGATTGCGTGCACCCAGGCGCTGCAGGATGGCGGTGACATGCTCCTTCACGGTGCTCTCCGACAGGGCCAGGTCCAGCGCGATGCGCTTGTTGGGCTGGCCGAGCAGCACCAGGGCCAGGATCTCGCCCTGTCGCGCGGACAGGCCCAGCTCGGCCGGGGTCACGGGCAGCTCGCGGCTGCGCAGGCCGCCGGACTGCACGCGCCCGGTCGGCACGAACCAGGTCAGGCCGCCCAGCAGCGCATGCACGGCCTGGGCAAAGGTGTTGGGGCTTTCCTGTTTGTGCAGGAAGCCGTGTGCGCCACCTGCGCGGGCGCGCTCGCTCACCAGCGGATCGTCGTCGCCGCTCATGACCACGATGGGCGTGTCCGGGCAGCGTGCCCGCAATTGCGCGATGAGGCCGAGCGCCGCTCCCTCCGCCAGCCAGAAATCGATGAGGGCGAGCGCGGGGGCTCCATGCAGCACCACCTGCTGCAGGCAGTCGGCCGCATCGGTGGCCAGCCGCACTTCCAGGTCGGGACGCAGCGAGCGCAGGAATTCCGCCACGCCGCGCGCGACCAGGGGGTGGTCGTCGAGGATGAGTGCGTAGGGGGGCGTGGTGTGCATTCGGTGGAGAGAAGAGGGGCCGGCGCGCGGCGCGGGTCGATTCTGCCAAGTGTTGCGCAGGCGGGCCGCCGCGCAAACCCTACCGAAGTAGGGGGTGCGCCAGTCCAGGGCCGCGAGGACTTCGGCCGCCGAGACGCATCCGCTACATCCTGATACGTCCTTCGCGGGTCTCCAGCCGTTGGTGGTGACCCGGGTCACCGGCAGTGGGCGCATGCCCGCCGGACACTCGCGTTACACCAACCAGGTGGGCCCCACAGGATGTGATTGCATGTCCGGAGTGCCTGCCATTTCGAGAGGAGCTTCCCATGCTGAATATCCCTGGCGCGCTGCGCTGTGAAGGACTTGCCGCCCGCAGGCCGCACCATGCCGCAAAGCGCTTGCTGATCGCCGCGGTGGTGAGCGTGCTCAGCGCTTGTGGCGGTGGGGGCGACAGCCCGGCAACGGGCAATGAAACCACCACGCCCACCACGCCTACTACGCCTACTACGCCTACCACGCCTACCACGCCTACCACGCCTACAAACCCGCCCGCAGAGGTGCGCTGGACCGTCGGCGGCACGGTGACGGGGCTGGCTGCGGGCCTGACGCTGGTGCTGCAGAACCAGGGCCTGGACGACTTCACGGTGGGCGCCAACGGCAGTTTCGTGATGGCCGCCAGTTGGCCCGCAGGCAGCCGCTATGACGTGGCCATCAAGACCCAGCCCGCCGGACAGCTGTGCACGGTGGCGAAAGGTTCGGGCACCCTGACCGCCGCGGTGACCGATGTCACCATCGCCTGCGAGACCCTGCCCGTTGCGATGTACACGCTGGGCGGCACGGTGAGCGGGTTGGCCACGGGGTCTTCGCTGGTATTGCACACCAGTGCGGGAGAGGACCTGGTGATTGCTGCGGACGGACGCTTCACCTTCACGACCCCCTTGCCCGGCGGGGCCGATTACACGGTGACCGCGAAGGGCGCGCCGGCCGCACAGCAATGTGCCGTGCGCAACGGGGTCGGCACCATGCCGTACACGCTCGTGGATACGCTCAGCGTGCGTTGCACGGTACCTGGCGCCTTGCCGCGGGGCTTGTGGGTGCAGGAAGCCTGCCAGCCACCTGGCCTGCTGGGCCCTTCCAGCCGCGTGGTCCTGCAGTTCGGTGAGGCCACCGCGGGATCTCTCAACTACAACAATGGGTGGGTGTATTACCCCAGCGAGGCATGTCCTGGCGAGGGCCGGTACAACTCGAGTTCCAAGATCACGGTCCGGACATTCAAGGTCGAGCGGACCGAAGGCTCGGCACAGTTCGCGGCGCACTGGGGCACCTCGGATCTGCTGCTGCCCTACCAGGAGCGCAAGGACGTGTGGGTGCGCAAGGAGGCACGCTTGTGCATCCTGGAGGGCGCAACGCAAGCGGCCTATCCCACGCTCGCCAGCCTGGAGCCAGCGGTCACCGCCGCCATCGCCGGCGGCAAGTGCTACACGCCGTACTGACCGGGGCCCTTCAACCCGCGCTGTCGCGCTTGCGCAGCACCACGGTGATCTGGCCGTTGGTCTCGATGGTGGCGCGCTCCACCTCGTGCAGGTGCAGGCAGCCGCCGGCGCGCAGCGCGGCCTCCAGATCGTCGGTGGACAGCAGTTCCTTGCGCATCAGGTCGGCGCGCACCTGGCCGTGCTCCACCAGCACGCGCGGGGTGCCGTCGATCAGCCGCTCCAGCCAGGGGGTGCGGTAGGTCAGGTGGGCCAGCACCACGTGGCAGGCGATCAGCGTGGTCGCCGAGATGAGCCCGCCGATAAGCGAGTTGTCGCCCGCATTCATTGAGTTCTGCACGGCGTTCGACAGGATCAGCAGCAGGATCAGGTCGAAGGGCGCGTACTGCCCCGTCTGGCGCTTGCCCGTGAGGCGCAGGAACACCAGCAGGAAGACATAGACCACCACCCCCCGCAGCACGAATTCCCACCACGGCACGCTCATTTCCCACATGGTTCAACTCCTCGGACATGGATGTCCATGGGTGCCAGTCTACGGTGCGCGCGCGTCGGCGAAAATCAGGCCCTGCGGTTCCTTGCGTTTGACCAGAGAAAGAAGTACCTCGCCATGCTGCGTCGCGAATTCCACCACCATGCCAGCGCGGGCGCGCTGGGCGCCTTGCTGCTGGCCGTTGCCAACCGTGCCCATGCCCTGACGCTGGCCGACCTGTCGGCCGCCGACACCTCGGGCGGGCTCAAGGCCTCCCTGTCCCAGGGGGTGCAGGCGGCCGTCGCCTCGCTCGGCCGGCCCGACGGCTTTCTGGGCAACCCCCGGGTGCGCATCGGCCTGCCCGGCCAGCTCGACGACGCCGCCAAGCTGCTGAAGTCGCTAGGCCAGGGCCGGCGCATCGACGAGCTTGTCACCTCCATCAACCGCGCCGCCGAGGCTGCCGTGCCGCTGGGCAAGGACCTGCTGGTGCAGGCCGTGCAGAACATGACCGTGACCGACGCCCGCAGCATCCTGACGGGTGGCGACACCTCGGTGACGGCCTTCTTCGCGGAGAAGACGCGGGCCCCCCTGGGCGAACGCTTCCTGCCCGTGGTGAACCAGGCCACGGAGAAGGTCGGCGTGGCGCAGAAGTACAACGCGTTCGCGGGCAAGGCAGCCAGCTTCGGCTTGCTCAAGGCCGAGGACGCGCACCTTGCGCAGTACGTCACCGGGCGCACGCTCGATGGGCTGTACCTCATGATCGGCGAGGAAGAGCGGGCGATCCGCCAGAACCCGGCCGCTGCGGGCAGTGCCCTGGCCAGGAAGGTCTTCGGCGCAATCCGCTGAAGAGGATTTGCCCGTGGCATCTTCCGACACCATTGCCTGCCCTTGCGGCCAGCTCAACGCGCGCCAGAAGCCCCTGGCCTACGCCGACTGCTGTGGTCGTTATGTGGAGCACTTCGACACCACGCCCGCGCCCGATGCGCAACACCTCATGCGCTCGCGCTACAGCGCCTTCGTGCGCGAGCGGGCCGACTACCTGCAGGCCACCTGGCACCCGCGCACGCGGCCTGCCGATCTCGACTGCGACCCCGCCACGCGCTGGCTGGGCCGGTCGGTGCGCAGCCCGCGCCGCACGGGCGAGGCCACGGCCGCGGGCGGGTTCGTCGCGCGCGACCGCGGGG
>NZ_JBKDTZ010000332.1:0-5229 GCF_046339755.1 Acidovorax sp.
CACCGCACCAGCAGCATCGTCGTCGACGGCGTGCGCGACATGGGTTCCGTCTCGCGCGCCGTGTTCACCATCCAGCAGGTCGAAGGGGTCCAGGGCCCGTCCGGCACCGACCCCGGCCGCACCGCCCCCACCGGCGCCATCAACCTGGTGAGCAAGCAGCCCACGCTGGAAAACAGCTTCGCCGCCTCGCTGGGCGCGGGCAGCGCCTCTTACAAGCGCGGCACGGTGGACTGGAACAAGGCCCTGGAAGCCTACCCCGGCGCCGCCTTCCGCCTGAACGTGATGACCGAGGACTCCGGCGTGGCCGGCCGCGACCTGGTCAAGAACAAGCGCTGGGGCGTGGCGCCCTCGCTGGCACTGGGCCTGAACTCGCCCACCCGCGTGTTCCTGAACTACCTGCACGTCAAGCAGGACAACATGCCCGATGGCGGCGCGCCCACCATCGGCCTGCCCGGCTACACCTCGCCGGATGCGCTGGCCCTGGCCAACCGCCGCCCCTTCCTGAACACCGCGGCGCGTGTGAATTCGAGCAACTTCTACGGCACCACCTCGGACTATGCGGACGTGGACATGGACATGGTCACGGCGCGCATCGAGCACGACTTCGCCTCGGGCATGAAGCTGCGCAACACCACGCGCTTTGGCCGCACGCACAACGACTACCGGCTGACGGCCTTCATGGGTGGCGGCTTCCCCGCCACCGGCGCGCTCACCGCCGCGTCGGCCCTGCTGGCCACGCCCAACCCGAATGACCCGTCCACCTGGACCGTGACACGCAATCTGCCGACCAACGTCAACCAGGTCAACAAGATCGCCGTCAACCAGACCAGCCTGACCGCCACGGTGAGCACCGGCTCGGTGCAGCATGACCTGGCCGCCGGGCTGGAGCTGTCGCGCGAAGAGCAGACCAACCTGGGCTACTACGGCCAGGGCTTTGCCAGCGTGAACACCACGTACGCGCCAGCCGGTTCGCTGCCCGCAGCCAACCTGTACAACCCCAACCCGAATGTGGCGGGCTTCAACCGCATCGCCAACGGCGCCTGGTCCAAGGGCGTGACCAACACCGTGGCGGCCTACCTGTTCGACACCGCCAAGCTGACGCCGCAATGGCAGGTCACGGGCGGCCTGCGCGTGGACCGCTTCAAGACCGACTTCGACGCCGTGACGCAGGGCGCGCTGCCAGCCGGCGTGCTCACACCCTCGTCGATCAGCCTGTCGGACACCCTGATCGGCGCCAAGGTCGGCGTGGTCTACAAGCCTGCCAGCAACGGCAGCGTGTATGCGCTGTACGCCACCTCGGCACAGCCCCCGGGCGGCGCCAACAACCAGCTGAGCGCAGCGGCGAACAACGCTGCCAACCCCAAGTTCGATCCGCAGAAGGCCAAGACCATCGAAGTAGGCACCAAGTGGGACGTGCTGGGCGGCCGCCTGGCACTGGCCGGTGCGGTGTACCGCACTGATGTCTCCAACGACATCGAAACCGACCCCACCAACTCCGCCAACTTCGTACAGACCGGCAAGAAGCGCGTGCAGGGACTGGAGCTGACCGCCATCGGCGCCATCACCAACGACTGGTCGCTGAGCGCGGGCTACACCACCATGGACACCAAGGTCCTGAGCGGCACGCCCAAGACGGCCGACGGCAGTACCGCCCTGGCCTACACGCCCAAGAATGCCTTCTCGCTGTGGACCACCTACCGCCTGCCCTTCGGCGTGACGCTGGGCGGCGGTGCGCGCTACGCCGGCAAACTGCTGCGCGGCACCGATGGCGCAGTGGGCACCCCGGCCTATACCGAGGCCTACTGGGTCTTCGATGCCATGGCCTCCTACCGCATCAACAAGAACCTGGACGTCCAGCTCAACGTGTACAACCTGGCCGACAAGGACTACGTTGCCGCCATCAACAAGAGCGGCTACCGCTACACGCCGGGCATCCCCCGCTCGGCACGCCTGACGGCCAACTTCACGTTCTGATCGAGCGCAAAGTGACGGCCTGAGAACTGTCTACCATGCGAAGGCCCCGGCAAGCCCGGGGCCTTCCCGTTTCAGAAAGATCACTGCCATGATGCTGCACATCCCCAACGTCCTCACGCCCGAGCAGGTGCGCGCCATGCGCACGGCCATGGATGCCGCCGACTGGGTGGACGGCCGGGCCACCGTGGGCGCACAGGGCGCACAGGTCAAGCACAACCGGCAACTGCCAGAACATTCCCCCGTGGCGCTGGAGCAGGGGCGCACCGTGCTGCAGGCACTGGCCACACACCCCCTGTACTTCGCCGCGGCGCTGCCGCTGCGCACCGTGCCGCCGCTGTTCAACCGCTATGCGGGCGGCGAGACCTATGGCCTGCACGTTGATGGCGCCATGCGTCCCCTGCCCCACGGGGGTGCCTTGCGCACCGATCTGTCGTGCACGCTGTTCCTGTGCGAACCAGAAGACTACGAGGGCGGGGAGCTGGTGGTGGTGGACACCTATGGCACGCACGAGGCCAAGCTGCCCGCGGGCGACCTGATCCTGTACCCCTCGACCAGCCTGCACCGCGTGGAGCCGGTCACGCGCGGCGAGCGCGTGTGCTCCTTCTTCTGGGTGCAGAGCATGGTGCGCGACGATGCGCGCCGCGCCATGCTGTTCGAGCTGGACCAGACCATCCAGAAGCTGCGGGTGCGCCTGGGCGAGACCGAGGAGACCGTGGCCCTCACGGGCCAGTACCACAATCTTTTGCGGATGTGGTCGGAGGTCTGAAGCACAACGGCCCCGATGGGGCCGTTGTGCTTTTCAGGGGAGGTCCTTGTTCACTTCGGGCGCCGAGGCGTCGCGCGGGCCGATGGTGCCCAGCCGGCCCTTGAGCGACTGGGGCTGGCCCGTGAGCATCGCCGCGTAGTTGGTGGTGTTGGCCAGTACCTTCTTCACGTAGTCTCGGGTTTCGCCGAAGGGCACGTTCTCGGCCCAGATGGCGGCGTCCAGCACCGGGCCGTTGCGCCAGTTGCGGGGCCGGCCGGGGCCGGCGTTGTAGGCGGCGGCGGCCATGGGCATGGAACCGGCGAAATCGTCGAGCGCCAGCTTGAGGTAGGCGGTACCGATGGCGATGTTGGTGTCGCGGTCGTTGATCTGGTCGGCCGTGAAGTTGTTCATGCCGATCTTCTTGGCCGTCCAGCGTGCGGTGGCGGGCATCACCTGCATCAGGCCCGAGGCACCCACGTGCGAGCGTGCGTCCATGATGAAGCGGCTTTCCTGGCGGATCAGGCCATAGACGTAAGCTGGGTCCAGGCCGATGCTGTTGGCGCGCTCGACCACTGCGTTGCGGAAGGGCGTGGGAAAGCGCTGGTTGGTCTCTATCACGCTGCGGGTGCGCTCGCTGGTGTTGATGCAGCGGTCCCAGACCTCGCGCGCGCAGGCAAAGTCGGCAGCGGCCAGCAGCTCGCGGTCAGCCATGCCGCCTGGGATGTGCAGGTTGGTGGCGTAATTCCACTCGCGCACGCCCTCGGAGCGCAGGCCCAGGAAGATGGCATACAGGCCGCGGTTCAGCCCCGGGTTGGCACGCGCTGCGGCCTTTTCCTCAGGCGTGAGCGGTGCGGGCGCGGGCGGCATGGTGATGCGCTGGCCCAGTTCCTCCGTCGCCAGTTGTTCGTAGAAACCGCGCGTGCTGGCAATGCCTTCGAGCAGCTTGCGCGCCTCGGCACGCTCACCGTCACTGGGCTTGCCGGCCAGCAGGGCGCGGGCCTTCCAGTACACCCAGGTGCTGTCCTGGCGGCCCTCTTCGCTCATGGCGTCGATGGCTTTGCCCACCACCTTCCACTGGCCTGCACGCAAGGCGGCGCGCACCTTCCAGCCCAGAATGTCGTCGTTGAGATCGGCATCCCGGGTGATGTTGGAAAAGGCCCGGTTGGCGTCGGACGACAGTTTCTGCGCCTGTTGCTTGCCGATCACGCCCCAGACCCAGTTGCGCTCTTCGGGCGAGAGGTGCACACCCCACTTGCCCTCCAGTTGGGCGGCCGCATTGTCCGGGTCGCCCGAGGCAAGCTTGATCAGCGCCAGCGTCACCAGTTCCTGGCGCACCTGGCCCCGGGCCGTGGCACGGCTCGTCAGGTACTTGGTGGGCGCATCCATCAGTTCCTTGACCTGGGCGACGGCGTCGGGCGCGACGATCTCCACCGCATTGCGTGCCACGCGGGGCCGGTTGGCGTCCACCGCGAAGCGGGCCTTGCGCCAGACGTCCAGGGCGCTGAGCTTCTTGTTGGCGTACAGTTGGCTGGCAGCGTGGGTGCAGCCATCGTCGGCATCGCGCAGGGCGTACCAGTTGCGCTTGATGTCTTCGGCGGCGCCAGGCTGGGGACTGCCCTTGATATCGTCGATCAGCAGGGCGTAGCAGCGCACCTCGCGGTCGTCGGACATGCGGTAGCTCGGGTGCTGCTCGGCGAACTGGGCCCAGTCGCGCCGCTGGCCCAACAGCAGCAGCCAGTCGTTGCGCAGGCGGTCCTCCTGGTAGCTGCCGGCATAGCGCTGCATGAAGGACTGGATTTCCGAAGGCGAGGCCTCGGCCAGACGCAGCCTGAGCTCCCAGTAGGCGGCCCAGGGGTCCAGCACGTGGCCGCGCGCGGCGGGCAACAATTGCTCCAATTTCTTGCGGTCGCCGCGCTTGCACGCCTGCTGCATCTCCAGCAGGGTATCGTCGGCTTTGGTTTGCGCCTGGACCAGGGGCGCGGTGGTGGCCAGCACGGCACTGACCAGCAGCGGTGTCAAAATCTGAAGCAATTGCATGGGGGAATTATCTGATGGACAAAGCAGCCCTGCGGCGCGCATTGATAGAAGAACGCCTGAATCTGCCAGATCGCCTACACCGGGCCGATCTGTTACAGCAAGTGATGCGCATCTGGCTGGTGAACCGGTCCGACACGGTGATCGGCGCCTACTGGCCCATCAAGGGCGAGTTCGATCCCCTGCCGGCCCTGCACCGCTGGAAGGAAGACGGCGAACTGCTCGATGAACCGCAGCTGCGCCGCATCGGCCTGCCCGTGGTCAACAAGCAGCACAAGACCCTGACCTTCCACGCCTGGTACCCGGGCTGCCCCATGGAAGAGGACGCCTACGGCATCCCCAAGCCCAAGGACACCGAACTCATCGTACCCACACTGCTGTTCGTGCCCTGCGTGGGTTATGCAGCGGGCGGCTACCGGCTGGGCTATGGCGGCGGCTTCTACGACCGCACGCTGGCCACACTGCAGCCAAGCCCT
>NZ_JBKDTZ010000333.1:0-5697 GCF_046339755.1 Acidovorax sp.
CATCAAGTCCGCTGCTTAGACAAGCAGCTTCACCGCCTTGAACACAAAAAATCTGACACTCCCGAGCCGGGATGTGCGCCCGGCGGCGCACCTACTTTCTTTTTGCGCAAAAAGAAAGTAGGCAAAGAAACAGCACCCCACAGCCCGCGTCCCTTCGCTGCGCTACGGGCAACCTGCGATGCTCGGTCCTGGGGTGGCGTCGCTGAACTCGCTTCGTTCTTCGAACTCCGCTCGGACAGCAGCGACGAGCCAGACCACGAAGCGCATGTCCTTCGGCACGCGCCCACCCCAGGCCCTGCGCTTCTCGGCACGGTCAGAAGGGGGTGGGAGCGAGCTCCACACGGGCCATTGCTTCGCTCGGCCCCAGCTGCCTCGCTGCGCTTCGGCCTTGTCGGCAGTGCGCAGCGCGTAACCGACACCCGGCGCTGCTGCGAGTGCAGCAGCCGTTTTTGACCCCGCTCCCCACCCCTGCTGGCTGCGCCGAGGAGCGCAGGAACTGGGGTGGGTGCATGTGCCGAAGGACACATGCACTTCGTGCTCTGGCTTGCCGATGCTGTTTGACCGGAGCTCCCTCGCAGAGGGAGCGCAGGGAGTTCATCGGCACCACCCCAGTTCCGAGCACCGCAGGTTGCCCGTAGCGAAGCGAAGGGACGCAGACTGGGGGTCGCCTTTTCTTGGCCCACCTTCTTTTGGCGACGCAAAAGAAGGTGGGTGCGCCGCCGGGCGCACATCCCGGCTCCCGCCCTCAGCCAAAGCACACAGCAACCATGCCCACAAGCACCAGCACAGCACAGCAACCAAGCCACGCTACGATCCACCCCACGCCCACCGCGCTTGCGCCCCGAATGACCCCACTCTCAAAACCACCCCGCTACGAAGCCGTAGACGCCCTGCGCGCAGCCGCCATGGTCTGGATGGCCGCCTTCCACTTCTGCTTCGACCTGGCCCACTTCGGCGTATGGCCCCAGGACTTCCGCACCGACCCGGTGTGGACCACGCAACGCACCCTGATCCTGAGCCTGTTCCTGTTCTGCGCCGGCCTGGGCCAGGCCATTGCGCTGCACCAGGGGCAGAGCCTGCAGCGCTTCACCCGCCGCTGGCTGCAGATCGCCGGCTGCGCCCTGCTGGTGAGCCTGGGCTCGTTCTTCATGTTCCCGCGCAGCTTTATCTACTTCGGCGTGCTGCACGGCATGGCAGTCATGCTGCTGATCGCGCGCTTCACGGCCGGATGGGGCGCATGGCTGTGGCTGTGCGGGCTGGTGGCGCTGGCGTTGCCCGTGGCCGCTACCCACCTGCTGACGGGGGCCTTCAGCGACTTGGCCCCGGCCTTCGATGCCCGCATGCTCAACTGGCTGGGGCTGGTGGCGCGCAAGCCATTCACCGAAGACTACGTGCCCATCTTTCCCTGGCTGGGCGTGCTCTGGTGGGGGTTGGCCGCAGGCCAGTGGGCCTTGCGCAACGGATGCGGCTGGCCAAGGGCGCCCCTGCCGCGGGCCTTCTCGCCGCTGTCGGTACTGGGCCGCTGGTCGCTGAGCTTCTACATGGTGCACCAGCCGGTGCTCATTCCCATCGCGATGGGACTGGCCTGGATCTTCAAGCCGTGAACAACAATTCCAGATCCCCATGAAAAAACGCGGCCTCGGCCGCGTTTTTTGTTGCTGCCGAAAGGCGGCAGGGAATCGATTACTCGACCTTGGCCTTGGCGCGCAAGTCTTCCTGGAACTTGGCCAGCTTCTGCTGTTGCAGTTGCTGGGCAACCTGGGGCTTCACATCTTCGAGCTTGGGCAGCTCGGCCTGGCGCACGTCGTCCAGGCGGATGATGTGGTAACCAAACTGGCTCTTGACGGGCGTCTGGGTCATCTTGCCCTTTTCGAGCTTGATCATGGCTTCGGTGAATTCCGACACGTAGCTCGAAGGGGTGGCCCAGTCCATGGCGCCGCCGTTGGCACCGGAGCCTGGATCCTTGGATTGCTTCTTGGCGATCTCTTCGAACTTGGCGCCCTTGTTGATGGCGGCAATCGCGGCCTTGGCGTCGGCTTCCTTCTCGATCAGGATATGGCTGGCCTTGTATTCCTTGCCGCTGTTGGCGGCCACGTACGTGTCGTTCTCGGCCTTGATTTCAGCGTCGGTCACGGGGTTGTTCTTCTGGAAATCGAGGACCAGCTCATTGGCCAGGATGCCCTGCCGCGCCATTTCCATGCTCAGCTTGAAATCGGACGACGCGTCCAGGCCGCGCTTTTGCGCTTCCTGTGCAAACACCTCTTGAAGGATCAGCCTGTCCTTGATCTGGGCATCGGCTTCGGGAGGCATGGGCCGGCCCGTGCGCGCGAATTGCTGCTTGATCAACTCGGCACGCTCCTTGGGGATGGCCTTGCCATTGACGATGGCGATGTTCTGGGCGGAAACGGGCAGGGCCATCGTGCCCAGCACGGCAGCGGCCACGAGGCCGGACAGGAGCTGTTTCTTCATGCGGAATCCAAAAAATGAGATAGTAGTTGCCAGCTGAAATCCGGCAAATCAGGACAGTGGGGCCGGTTCAGAGGATTTCAATAGCGAGGGCGTGGACGCCCGCATCCAAAAATTCCTGCAGCGCATCATACACAAGGCGGTGGCGCGCCACGCGGGGCTTGCCTGTAAGCAAAGGTGAGGCGATCCGCACCCGGAAATGGGTGCCGAAACCCGTGCCATTGGCGCCGACATGCCCGGCATGGTCGGCGCTTTCGTCGATCACTTCAAGTGCCGTGGGCGCCAGTCGCTCGACCAGGCGCTCGTGCATCTGGCGCGCCAGGCTGGACGGGGCGGCGGTATCGGTCATGGTCGTCATGCGGCGGGCTCGTCACTCTTGAGGTGGGGCGCAATGTAGATGCCCTGCGCCACCAGGAAGACCAGCGGGAACGCATAGCCCCAGAGCTTGAACTCCACCCAGGCCTCGGTGCTGAAATTGATCACCACGTAGGCATTGATGGCGGACATGAAGGCGCAATACACCACCCAGGCCACGTTCAGCCGCATCCAGACGCCATCGGGCAGCTCCATCTGGCTGCCGAGCAGCAGCTTGAGGTAGTTCTTCTTGAACACCCACAGCGCCACGGCCAGCGCCACGGCCATGGCACCATAGAGCACCGTCGGCTTCCACTTGATGAAGCGGTCGTCCTGCAGCACCAGCGTGAGCGTGCCGAACAGCAGGATCAGCGCCAGCGTGATCTTGTGCATGGTCTGCAACCGCCGGTCGATCAGGTAGATCAGCGCCATCTGCACCACCGTGGCAGCCATCAGCACGCCGGTGGCCACATAGATGTTGTAGAACTTGTAGGCGCCGACGAAGAGCAGGATGGGGAGGAAGTCGATCAGGATTTTCATGCGGGATCAGGGCGCCTTGTCTTCAAAGTCCAGCGATGCCGAATTCATGCAGTAGCGCAGGCCCGTGGGCTGGGGGCCATCTTCGAACACGTGGCCCAGGTGGGCCCCGCATTGTGCACACACGGTCTCGGTGCGCACCATGCCATGGCTGTGGTCCACGATTTCCTGGATGGAACCGGGCACGGCCTCGGAAAAACTGGGCCAGCCGCAGCCCGCATCGAACTTGGTGTGCGAGTCGAACAGCTTGGCTCCGCAGCAGATGCAATGGTAGCTGCCGTCGGCCCAGTGGGCCTCGTACTTTCCGGTGAAAGGGCGCTCGGTGGCGGCATAGCGCGTAACCTGCAGCGCGGCGGGCTCTGCCCCCTTTTCCTGCAGCACGGCCTGCCATTGGGCATCGGTCTTGTGGACGGGATAGGTCATGATGAACAGCTGATCTCGATGGTGGAAGCCCAAGCGGGCGGGAAGGCAGCGTAGGAATCGTGCCCGGGATGCTCTTCAAATGGGTCTTCGAGCAACCGCTGCAAGGTTTGGAGTGGGCCGAAGTCGCCAAGTTTCGCCGCCCGGATGGCTTCTTCGCACAAATGGTTGCGCAGCACGAACTTGGGGTTCACGGCCAGCATGGCCTTGGATACGCGGGCACGGTCAGCCAGCCGGGCATCGGCCAGGTAGGTGGCAAGCCAGGCATCCCACCCCTCCTGGTCAGGCACCATGCCGCGCACGGGCTCGAACTCGCCCGAGGCGACGGCATGCGACAGGCGGCGCCAGAAAATGGGGTAATCCACCCCGCCCTTGGCCAGCAGCACCAGCAGGCCGTCGATCAGCTCGGCATCGCCCTCCCCGGCCACGTCGCCCAGGCCCAGCTTGGCGCGCATGCGGGCCATGAACTCGGCGGGAAAGACGGTCTTGTACGACTCCAGCGCGGCCATGGCCAACTCCTGGTCACCGATCAGCGGCAGCAGCGCCTGCGCCAGGCAGAACACGTTCCAGTACGCCACATTGGGCTGGCGGTTGTAGGCATAGCGGCCCTGGGTGTCGCTGTGGTTGCAGACATGGCCGGGCACGAAGGAATCGAGGAACTGGAACGGCCCGTAGTCGATGGTCAGGCCCAGGATGCTCATGTTGTCGGTGTTCATCACCCCGTGGCAGAAGCCCACGGCCTGCCACTGCGCCAGGAGCACCGCCGTGCGCTCGCTCACGGCCTGCAGCAGCGCGGCATAGGGGTTGCCCGCGAGCTCGCTGCACCCCCGGCATTCGGGGAAATAGCGGTCGATCACATAGTCGGCGAGGGCCTTGAGTTCGGCCTCCATGCCATTGGCCGAAAAATGCTCGAAATGACCGAAGCGGATGAAGCTTGGCGCCACCCGGGTCACCACGGCGGCCGTCTCGACCTCTTCGCGGCGCACCGGCGCGGGCGAACCCGTGATGCACAGGGCCCGTGTGGTCGGTACGCCCAGGCCCTGCATCGCCTCGCTGCACAGGAACTCGCGGATGCTCGAGCGAAGCACGGCCCGGCCATCGCCCCCGCGCGAATAAGGTGTACGGCCCGCGCCCTTGAGCTGGATTTCATGGCCGACGGCCGTCTCGCCCAGCAGGATGGCCCGGCCATCGCCCAACTGGCCGGCCCAGATGCCGAACTGGTGGCCGCTGTACACGCTGGCCAATGGGCGTGAGCCCGGAAGCATGGCGTTGCCCGTGAACGCCTGCAAGGCTGCATCGCTGCGCAGCCAGGCCTCATCGATCCCCGCCAGACGCGCCACGCTGCCACTGGTCCCAACCCAATGGGGGCTGGGCAGGGGCGTGGGCTGCAGTTCGGTGAAAAACGCCGGCCCCAGGTCCGCAAACCCGTTGCGCCAGGCCAGGCCGGATGCCAGTGCGGCCTCGCTGTCGATGGACATGTTCATGCCCCGATTGTCCCCGAGCTGCGAGGCCCCGCTTCCAGTCGGGGCATGTGGGGGTGCGCACCCCGCTTTGTCACCAATCGTTTCCTCGACAACAACAGTGGTCGCGATGGTCAATGCTTTTCAGGTTGATCCAGGAAATCCACAAAAACCCCATCAAATCATTGGCTTATATGCTTTTCAAGGGATTCGGAAGAAGGCATTCGGCGCAGGACATTCAGGGTAAACCCGAGACTTGTACCTGAATAATTATTCCTAAAACTGAAATAGACAGTTCGCGACTGACTGGTTTTTCTCAGAACACGTGCGGCGTACAGTTCAACCCATCGATGAGCCGAACCCGCAAGGCGACTCACCGAACCCGGTTCAGGAATGGTTTCTGTCCCGGCTTTATTGAGACGCTTCTTTTTCTTCAAAGGATTTCATCATGAACACGACC
>NZ_JBKDTZ010000334.1:0-15505 GCF_046339755.1 Acidovorax sp.
GCCTCTGATCGAGCAAGCCAGGAAGCACGGCGTGCTCACTGCCATCGACAACACCTGGAGCAGCCCGCTGTACTTCCAGCCCCTGGCCCTCGGGGTGGACCTGTGCATCCATGCGTGCACCAAGTACATGGGCGGCCACTCCGACCTGCTGATGGGCTCCATCAGCACGAACGACCGGGAGCTCTACAAGCGCGTACGCCACCTGCAGTCGTACATGGGGCTGGCCAGCAGCGCTGACGACTGCTTTCTGGTGGAGCGCGGATTGGAAACCCTGGCAGTGCGCATGGCGCACCAGTCGGCGGCGGCGCTGGACATCGCCCGTTGGCTGGAGGCCCGTGATGAAGTGCAGCAGGTGCTGCATCCCGCGCTGGAGTCGTCGTCGTCGCATGCGCTGTGGCGCAAGTATTTCAGCGGCAGCGGCGGCGTGTTCTCGCTGGTGCTCAAGCCTGCGCCCTTTGCGGCCTACCAGGCGTTCTTCTCGGACTTGGAGACCCTGTCCATCGGCGCGAGCTGGGGCAGCGTGCACAGCCTCATCGCCTACTACCCGGCGGAACTGCAGGACGGCCGCGCCTTTCCACCCGTTCGCCAGCCGCTCATCCGCGTGTCTGTCGGGCTGGAGGATGTGGAGAGCATCCGCCGTGATCTGGCTCGTGCGTTCGAGCGCTTCAACGCCAGCCAGGGCTAGAACTGGCCTCGTTATTGCAGGCGGAGATTTCGTTGGGCGGGCCAGCTTCATGGCCCCGTCCTTTCATGTGGTGTGTCGTGATCAGAAAAGGCGGTTGATATGAAAGCAGTTGGGATTTCCCGGGCAATGGTGGCCAGCGCGGTCTTGTTCGCGCTGATGGGTGGCGTGCAGGCGCAGGAACTCACCGGTACGCTCAAGAAGATCCAGGACACCGGGCAGATCACCTTGGCCACACGCGGCGCCTCGGTCCCCTTCAACTACCTGGACGACAGCAACAAGCAGGCAGGCTTCGCCTGGGAGATCGCGCTGAAGGTCGCCGACAAGGCCAAGCAAGCGGTTGGGCGCAGTGACCTCAAGATCCGCAACATGGAGGTCACGCCACAGACACGCATCCCCCTGGTCGCCAACCAGACGGTGGACCTGGAGTGCAGCTCGACCACGCACAACCTGGAGCGCGAGAACCAGGTGAATTTCTCCGTCACCTACTTCGCCGTCGGCGCGCGCATCATGGCCAGGGCCGACTCGCCGATCAACGATTGGAAGGGGCTTGCCGGCAAGAACGTGGTGGTGGGCGCGGGCACCACGACCGAACGATTGCTGAGGCAGCTCAACGAGCGGGAGAAGCTGAACATCAACATCATCATGGCGCCGGACATCAACGAAGGCTCCATGAGCGTGGAGTCGGGGCGCGCAGAGGCGTTTGTCGCCGACGATACCGGGCTGTTCTCCAGCGCAGCACGCGCCCGCAATCCATCGCGATGGAAGGTCGTAGGCGAGCCACTGGAACGCGAGGCCTATGGCTGCATGCTGCGCAAGGGCGATGCCCAGTTCAAGAAGCTGGTGGACGAGGTGATCGTGGGCATGATGAAAAGCGGAGAGATGAATGCGCTGTACGACAAGTACTTCACCAAGCCACTGAACGTGCGCAACGGCTTCAACATGCAGATGCCCATGCAGCCCGCCATCCAGGAGCTGTACCAGAACCCTTCGGACAAGGCCCTGTAAACCGTGAACTACAGCTGGGACTTCCTCGTCTATTTCAAGCCGTCCGTCACCGGCGAAGGGGTCTATTGGCACCTGCTGGCAAGCGGGCTGGGCTGGACGCTGTTGTTGTCCCTGCTGTCATGGGTGCTGGCACTGGCGCTGGCACTGTTCATCGGCATCGCTCGCACTTTGCCGCATCGTGCACTTCGATGGCCAGCGGCGGTGTTCGTGCACTGCTTTCGCAATGTGCCCCTGCTGGTGCAGGTGTTCCTCTGGTTCTACGTGGTGCCTGAGCTGCTCCCGCAGGCGATCGGCATGGCAATCAAGCAAGCGCCCCCGACTCTCAGTCAATTTCTCACCATGCTGCTGGCCCTCAGCCTCTTCACCGCAGCCAAAGCCGCAGAGCTGGTGCGGGCGGGCATCGAGGCCGTACCCAGGGGGCAAAAGCATGCGGCCAAGGCGATGGGCTTTGGCATGGTGGATTCCTACCGGTTCGTCATCCTGCCGCAGGCCCTGCGCATCGTGGTCGCTCCGCTGACATCGGATTTCATGAACGTGTTCAAGAACTCTGCGGTGGCCTTGACCATCGGCTTGCTGGAGCTGACGGGCCGCTCACGGCAATTCAGCGAGTTCAGCGCCCAGCCCTTCGAGGCCTTCATCGCCGCGACGTTGATCTACATGGCGATCACCTGGTGCGTGGTGATGTTCATGCGCCACGTCGAGCGCCGCCTGCGCATTCCAGGAATGGGCGGGGCTTGAGCCATGGACCATTTCAACTGGAACGCACTGGACCGCGCCTGGCCCTACCTGCTTGATGGCATGTATACCACCGCCATGCTCACAGCCGTGGGCATGGTGCTGGGAATTGTGCTGGGCACTGGTCTGGCCATCGCTCGGCTGTTCGGTCCGCCATGGCTGGCATGGCTTGCGCGGATCTACACCGATACCTTTCGCTCCATTCCGCTGATCCTGACGATCTTCTGGGTGTACTTCCTCGTACCCTATGTGCTGCGCACCATCACGGGCAATCCCAACCTGGATGTGGGCCCTGTCTACGCAGCCCTGACGGCATTCGTGCTCGCAGAGGCCGCATACTTCGGCGAGATCATCCGCGGCGGGCTGGGCAGCGTGCCCAAGGGGCAGATGCAGGCCGCCACCGCCCTTGGCATGGGCCAGTTCACCGCGCTGCGCCTGATCGTGTTGCCCCAGGCGTTCCGCAACATGATGCCATCGCTGGTGAGCCAATCGATTGGGCTGCTGATGGACACGTCCCTGGTCTACGTCATCAGCCTCAACGACTTCCTGGGTGCGGCCACCAAGGTGGCCCAGCGCGACGGCACCATTGTCGAGGTGTACCTTTTCGTTGCGCTGGTGTATCTCGCGCTGTGCTCGCTGGGCGCGGCGCTGGTGGCCAGGCTGCAGAGGCGCCGCGCTGGTCATTGAGCGACGACGCGCGGCCCGCAACCCGAGCAGGGGTCGCGTCGGGCCGCCTGGTTCGAAAGAGCCCGCGTCAGCCGCTCACCGCACCATGCAAGGCGATTTGTTGTTGAACTGCCACCCCGGGATCAGGTACTGCATGGCGATGGCGTCGTCGCGCGCGCCCAGGCCGTGCTGCAGGTACAGCTGGTGGGCCCGTTCCACGGCGTCCATGTCCAGCTCCACGCCCAGGCCGGGCTTCTGGGGCAGGTCGATGAAGCCACCCTTGATCTGGAACGGCTCCTTGGTCAGGCATTCGCCGTCCTGCCAGATCCAGTGCGTGTCGATGGCGGTGACGCGGCCGGGGGCGGCGGCGCCAACGTGGGTGAACATGGCCAACGACACGTCGAAGTGGTTGTTGGAATGCGAGCCCCAGGTCAGGCCGAAGGCCTGGCACATCTGGGCCACGCGCACCGATCCGGCCATGGTCCAGAAATGCGGGTCGGCCAGCGGAATGTCCACCGACTGCAGGGCCAGGCTGTGCGCCATTTCGCGCCAGTCGGTGGCCACCCTGTGGGTGGCGGTAGGCAGGCCGGTGGCGCGGCGGAACTCGGCCATCACCTCGCGGCCCGAGAACACGCCTTCGGCGCCGCAGGGGTCCTCGGCATAGGCCATCACGCCGTGCAGGTCGCGGGTGATGCGGATGGCGTCCTTCAGCAGCCACCCGCCATTGGGGTCCAGCGTCACGCGCGCTTCGGGAAAGCGCTCGTGCAGCGCACGGATGGCCTCGACCTCTTCCTCGCCGCGCAGCACGCCGCCCTTGAGCTTGAAGTCGGCGAAACCATAACGCTCGTATGCGGCCTCGGCCAGGCGCACGATGCCCTCGGCCGTCATGGCCTTTTCGTTGCGCAGGCGGAACCAGCCGTTGTCGGCGCCCGGCTCGGCGCGGTAAGGCAGATCGGTCTTTTCGCGATCACCCACATAGAACAGGTAGCCCAGCATCTGCACCGCCTCGCGCTGCACGCCCTCGCCCAGCAGCGCGGCCACGGGCACGTTCAGGTGCTGGCCCAGCAGGTCCAGGAAGGCCGACTCCACCGCCGTCACGGCGTGGATGGTGATGCGCAGGTCGAAGGTCTGCAGGCCGCGCCCGCCCGCATCGCGGTCGGCGAACTGGGCCCGCATGGCGTTGAGCACGGCGTTGTGGTGGCCGATGGGCTGGCCCACGATGAGGGCGCGCGCATCTTCGATGGTCTGGCGGATCTTCTCGCCGCCGGGCACCTCGCCCACCCCGGTGTTGCCCGCGCTGTCGCGCAGGATGATCAGGTTGCGCGTGAAGAAGGGGCCGTGCGCGCCGCTCAGGTTCATGAGCATGCTGTCGTGGCCCGCCACGGGCACCACGCGCAGCTCGGTGATGACAGGGGTGCTGGAGGCGGAGGGGATGGATGAGGTGGTCATGGTGGTCTGCAATATGGGGCGCAGGCGCCCCGGTCTGTTGCCTCGAAGCGGCTCACAAACCTCAGCGAAGCGGTTCTGGCTAGGCGCTACGTCGCAGGCAGTGCGAGTAGCACGACAAGACGGAGCAACAACGCCAGAAGAGGTTTTTGGGTCGCTCTCAATCAGCGGTGATCTTGCGGGTTTCGATCACTGTCTTCCAGCGCGCAAATTCGCGCGCCTGGTAGGCGGTGAATTCCTCGGGCGTGCTGGCCACGATCTCCAGGCCCTGGTCCACCATGCGCTTCTTCACGGCGGGGTCGTTCATGGCGGCGATGGCGGCGTCCGAAAGCTTCTTCTTGAGCGCGGGCGCCAGGCCCTTGGGCGCGGCCATGCCCTGCCAGGAGTACACCTCGGCGCCGGCCACGCCGGCCTCGGCCAGGGTGGGCACATCGGGCAGCACGGGGCTGCGCTTGTCGCCGGTGACGGCAATCGCATGCAGCTTGCCGCCGCGGATGTGCTGCAGCACGGCGTTCACGTTCTGGAAGGAATACTCCACCTGCCCGCCCAGCAGGTCGTTGATGGCCGGCGCACCGCCCTTGTAGGGGATGTGCAGGCCCTCGGTGCCGCTCTGCTGCCAGAAGACTTCAGCCGAAAGGTGGTCCGACGAGCCGTTGCCTGAACTCGCAAAGCTCACCTTGCCGGGGTTGGCCTTGAGCTGGGCGATCACTTCCTTCACGGTGCGGGCCTTCTGGCCGGGGGCGGCCACCAGCACATTGGGCGCCTGCACGGGCACGGTGATGTAGTCGAAATCCTTGAGCGCGTCATAGGGCACGCTCTTGAGCAGGTGCGGCGCCACGACGAAGGCACCGAGCGAGGACACCAGCAGCGTGTAGCCATCGGCCGGCGCACGCTTGACCATGCCGGCCCCCAGCGTGCCCGTGGCACCGGGGCGGTTGTCCACCACGAAATTCTGGCCCAGCTTCTCGCCCATGTGCAGGGCCATGGCGCGGGCCACCATGTCGGTGGAGCCGCCGGCCGGGAACGGCACGACGATGGTGACGGGCTTTTCGGGCCAGGCGGCTGGCGTGCCCGTCTGGGCCGATGCGGCAAAAGCCAGGCTGCAGGCGCTGGCAACCAGCAGCAGTTTCTTCATGAACATGGTGAATGTCTCCAGGGTGGTGGTGTGGTGGTCAACGGCCCTCTTGCGGGGCCTTCTTCAGGCAAATTGCGTGGGTTGCGAAATAGTTCTGCAGCGGCTCAAGCGGGTCACAAAGCTCGCCGCAGCGGTCCTGGCCAGGCGCTTGCGGCGCAGGCAGTACAAGCAGCACGACAAGACGCAACAACGACGCCAGGAGAGCTTTGTGATCCCCGCTTACTGGGCACCGAGCTTGTCGATCAGCGCCTTGAGCTGCTCCATCTCGGTGGGCTTGAGGTCCGTCAGCGGCGCGCGCACCGGCCCCGCACCATGGCCCACCAGCTTGGCGCCGGCCTTGATGATGCTCACGCCATAGCCTTCCACCTTGTTGCGGATATCGAGGTAGGGCATGAAGAAGTCCTTGAGCAGCCGGTGCTGCGTGGCCATGTCATCGGCCGCCACCGCCTTGTAGAACTCCATCGCCGTCTTGGGGATGAAGTTGAACACCGCCGACGAGTACACCGGCGTGCCCAGCGCCTTGTACGCCGCGGCATACACCTCGGCCGTGGGCAGGCCACCCAGGTACGAGAAGCGATCACCCATCTTCATGAAGATCGAGGACATGGTCTCTATGTTGCCCACACCGTCCTTGAAACCGATCAGGTTGGGGCAGCGCTCGGCCAGGATGGCCAGGGAATTGGCCGTGAGCTTGGTGCGGTCGCGGTTGTAGACGATGACACCGAACTTCACGCTGTTACAGACCGCGGCCACATGCTCGATCAGGCCTTCCTGGCCGGCTTCGGTCAGGTAGTGGGGCAGGAGTAGGATGCCGTGGGCACCCAGGCGCTCGGCCTCCTGGGCATGGGCGATGGCCGTGCGCGTGGGGCCGCCGGCACCGGCAATGATGGGCACCTTGCCGCGGCAGGTGTCCACCGCGGTCTTGATGACCTCGCCGTACTCGGGGCCCGAGAGCGAGAAGTACTCACCCGTGCCGCCGGCGGCGAACAGGGCGCTGGCGCCATAGGGGGCCAGCCATTCGAGGCGGGCCGCATAGCCATTGGCGTTGAAGTTGCCCTGCTCGTCGAAGTCGGTGACGGGGAAGGACAGCAGGCCGGAGCCCATGATGGATTTGAGGTCTTGCGGGGTCATGGTGGTAGCGGGGCGGTGATGTGGAAAAACAGGCGGGTGCTCAGTCGAGCTTGATGTTGGCGGCCTTCACCACGGAGGCCCAGCGCGCACGCTCCTTGGCGAAGAACTGGTCCTGTTCGGTGGGGGTCATGGTCACCACCTCGGCGCCCTGGCCGGCCAGGCGCGAGCGGATGTCGGGCGAGCGGATGGCGGTGATCAGCGCCTTGTTCAGCCGCTGCACCACGGCGTCGGGCGTACCGCGTGGCAGCAGGATGCCTTGCCAGGTGCCAGACTCGTAGCCGGGCACGCCTTGCTCGGCGATCGTGGGCACGTCGCCGATCAGCGGCATGCGCGTGGATTTGGACACGCCCAGCACCTTGAGCTTGCCGTTCTGCACCTGGGGCAGGGTGGCCAGCATGCCGTTCATCAGCACCTGGGTCTGGCCGGCCACCGTGTCCTGGATGGCGGTGACGCCCCCCTTGTAGGGGATGTACTGCCAGCGCGCGCCGCTGGCACGCTCCAGTGCCACACCGGCCAGGTGCGGTGCGCTGCCGGTGGCGGTGACGGCGAAGTTCAGCTCGGCGGTCTTGGACAGCGCCACCAGTTCCTTGAGGTTGTTGGCCTTGACCGAGGGGTGCACCACCAGCAGGTGGGGCGAGTAGGCCAGCATGGTCACGCCGCGCAGGTCCTTGGAAGGGTCGAACGAGAGCTTGGTATAGACCGAGGGGCTGATGGCCAGCGCGCCCACGTCGCACAGCAGCATGGTGTAGCCGTCCGGGTCGGCCTTGGCCACGAAGTCTGCGCCCAGGTTGCCGTTGGCGCCGGGCTTGTTCTCCACGATCACGGGCTGCTTGAGGGCTTCCGACAGCGACTGGCTGATGGAGCGCGCGATGATGTCCGAGCTGCCGCCGGGCGGGTAGGGCACGACCAGCTTGAGGGTCTTGGTGGGCTGCCACTCGGCGGCGGTCTGTGCAGCGGCGGTGGTGGCGGCAAGGGCGGCGGTGCAGGCCAGGATGGCGTTGCGGCGGGTCACAGTCATGGTGCGTGTCTCCTGTTTCAAACTTTGTTGCCAGTCATCGTACAACTAATATTGCAAAATGACAATGGGTTTTCACGCAAAGAATCGGACCGCAAGCCCGTTTTGAAATCTCTTTCCCTGGTAGCCAGGCTTCTGTGGAGGCTGCGTTTAAGGGTTTTTACCGATCTCTGAGTCCTGATTCTCCAATGGAAATAGGGGCGAATCCTTCCTCCAGGGAGGGAGTGGGCGTTCAAACCCAGGCCACTTCCGGGTTCGGGTTATCCCCTTGGCGCAGGTCGCTTCTTGCACAGCACAATCGATCATGTTGTACGACAACATATGACAATTGCCTGCCTTGGGCCTGCGCAGCAGGTGGCATGCGAACCGAAGGAGAAGAGAGATGGGTCGTTTTTTCCGTGTCCGCAGCCTGGCGCTGCACCTGGCTGCCAGCATGGCATGCACCGCGGCGAGCGCCGCGACCGGGGTCTATGTGTCCAATGCCGACAGCCAGGATGTGTCGGTGCTCGAACTGGACCGCGGTGCGGGCACGCTCAAACCGGTGGAGACCGTGCCCCTGGCCGGCATGGCCATGCCGATGGCGGTGAGCCCGGACAGGCGCGTGCTCTATGTGGCCCTGCGCTCCCAGCCGTTCCGGGTGGTGAGCCTGGCCATCGACCCCGCCAGCGGCAGGCTGCGCAAGCTGGGCGAGGCGCCGCTGGCCGACAGCATGGCCAACATCGACACCGATGCCACGGGCCGCTGGCTGTTTGCCGCCTCCTACCCGGGCCACAAGATCACGGTCAACAGCATCGGCAAGGACGGGGTGGTGGGTGCCGTGCAGCAACTGATCCCCACGGCGCCCAACGCGCATGCCATCCATGCCGACGCCGCCAACCGCCATGTGTTCGCCACCAGCCTGGGGGGCGACAACCTCTCGGCCTGGCGCTTCGATGCCGAAACCGGCCGTCTCACGGCCCACGAGCCGGCCATCACCAGTGTGGCGCCCGAGAAGTCCGGCCCGCGCCACTTCGTCTGGGACCGTGCGCAGCGCTACATGTACCTGGTCAACGAACTCGATGCCGCTGTGCATGTGATGGCCTACGACGCCGCGCGCGGTACGCTGCGGTCCGTGCAGCGCACCACGGCGCTGCCCGCCGGCTTTGCCGGCAAGCCCTGGGCGGCCGACCTGCACCTCTCGCCCGATGGCCGCACGCTGTATGCGTCCGAGCGCACCTCGAGCACCCTCAGCACCTTCCGTGTCGATGCCGCCACCGGCCAGTTGCAGCCCCTGGGCCAGGTGCCCACCGAAAAGTCGCCGCGCGGCTTTGCGGTCGATTCCTCGGGGCGCTTCCTGATCGCAGCGGGGCAGGAGTCGCACAGCCTTTCCGTGCACCCCATCGATCCGGCCACTGGCATCCCGGGCACGCCCACCCGCGTGCCGGCCGGCAAGAACCCCAACTGGGTCGAGATCGTCGATTTCCCCTGAGCACCTTTTCCCATCGGAGACACCTTCCATGCAACGCAGAACCCTCATCCACGCGGCTGCCCTGACCGCCGCCTGTGCCCTTGCCGGCCTGCCGGCCGCTGCCCAGGGCACCTGGCCCACAGGCAAGCCCATCAGCTATGTCGTGCCCTTCGCCGCAGGTGGCACCACCGACACCCTGGGCCGCATGATCGGCCAGCAACTCGGCACAGCGCTTGGCACCACCGTGGTGGTGGAGAACAAGGCTGGCGCTGCGGGCAGCGTAGGGTCCGAGGTGGTGGCGCGCGCGCCAGCCGACGGCTATACGCTGCTGGGCGGCACGGTGAGCTCGCACGCGATCAACGCGAGCCTCTACCCCAAGCTCGGTTACGACGCCCTCAAGTCCTTCAGCCCGGTCACCCTGATCGGCACCAACCCGGTGGTGCTGGTGGTGGCCGCCAACAGCCCCTACAAAACCCTCAAGGACGTGTTGGCCGCCGCCAAGACCAAGGAGGGCGGCCTGTCCTCCGCATCTGCCGGCACGGGCAGCTCGCAGCACCTGGCGGTGGAGTTGCTGGGCTTCAAGTCGGGTGTGAAATTCACCCACATTCCCTACAAGGGCAGTGGGCCCGCCATCCAGGACGTGATTGGCGGCCAGGTCGACATGATGTTCGACACCACGGTCGTGGCGGCGCCGCACGTGCAAAGCGGCAAGCTGCGCGCCATTGCCGTGACCTCGCCCAGGCGCCTGGCCTCCATGCCCGATGTGCCCACGGTGGCCGAATCGGGCGTCAAGGGCCTGCAGGACTTCCAGGTGCAATCCTGGCAGGCGATCTTTGCGCCAGCGGGCACGCCCGCGACCGTGGTCGCTCGCCTGCACGACGAGATCCGCAAGATCCTGGCGCAGCCCGAGATGCAAAAGCGCCTGGCGGGCTTCGGCATGGAGCCGGCCGACCTCGGCGTGGCGCAGATCGCGGCCTTCCAGAAGGCCGAGGTCGACAAATGGGCCCAGGTCATCAAGGCCGCGAACATCAAGGTGGACTGAGCGGCCGGCAGGTCCCGGCGGCTATTCGGGGGAGATGGTTTCCTCGCCCTGCGCTGTGGACCCCAGCACCGCATCGGGCGCCGGGCCTTCGTCCGGCTTGCGCTGCAGCACGAAATCCGGGTGCTGGCCCGTGAGCAAGAGGAACATGGCGAACACGGGGCCCTGCATGCTGCGCTCGTCGCTCGTGCTCTCCAGGGCCTGCCAGGTGCGCGACTGCAGGCCGCCGCGGCTGCCGGTCTGCAGCGGGTAGCCCATCAACTCAGCGGCCTGGGCCTGGCTCAGGCCCGCTGCCGTGCGCGCGGCCTTGAGCTGCTCGCCGCTGGGCACGGGCATTTGCAGTGCAATGGTGTCGGGCTTGGTGGTGCTCATGGGTGGGCCTTGTCGTCCATGGTGATGCGGGTGGAGCGGGTGCGGCTCATGCTTGCAGCACCTGCCCGGTGGCGGGGAAGTTCCCCGAACGCAGGTCCTCGTCGCTGAGCGGCGCGCCGTGCCACAGGGCGACCTTGCTGGCGCCGCTGCCCATGCCCAGCTCGCGCAGCGCGCGCAGCTCGACCTGGGTGTAGCCGCCCGCAGGATCGCTGGGCGGATGCAGCACGAGGTGCGGGGAGGGGGCCAGGCCCCAGGTGCTGCCACCGCTGCGCAGCACATGCTGCACGGCGTGCCGCAGCAACTGCTCGGCCAGCGTGTAGTCCGAGATGATGCTGCGCGGGTGGTCCAGGGGGTTCACCAGGCGCGCGCCCGTCTGGGCGGCTGCCTGCCTGGCGCTGTCGCCCACGGCCAGGATGGTGGGCTTGGGTTCCTGCTGAATGGCCAGCTCCGGCGCACCGCTCCAGGTTCCGCCGGTCCTGGCGTTGCGCACGTCCAGGCGGTGGGGAGACAGTTGCGCGTACAGAATCGGGATCAGTGACTTGAGCATGGCGTGGTCGAAAGCCTGTGCTACAGCGTAGCACGCAGGCTGCTTGTCCCCGCGCTTGCCTGGGCATCCGGGGGGGCATGCCAGCAGCCTGGGGACAGCCGTTGTAAAGTGCCGGGCCTGAAGGAAGGCCCAAACAGGTTCCCAACCCACGAGGATTGCACAGATGAACACCCCGGTCGCCTTGTCCCATGCCAACCCTGCTGCCACGGGCAGCGGGTGGTGGGCCGTGTGCCTGTGCGCCAACTGGTGCGGCACCTGCCGCGATTACCGGGCCATCTTCGATGCCCTGGCCCAGGCGCACCCTGGCGTGCGCTTTGAGTGGGTGGACATTGAGGACGAATCCGAATTGGCGGGCGACCTGGACGTGGAGACCTTTCCCACCCTGCTGATCGCCGATGGCGCGAGCGCGCGCTTCCTGGGCCCCCTGTTGCCCCAGGCGCCCGTGCTGGCGAGGTTGCTCGCCAGCCTGCAGGCGGGGCAGGGCGGGCAGGGGGTGGGCGCCGATGCGCAGGAGGTGGTTGCGCGCGTGCGCGCTGCGCGCGGAGGCTGAGCGGCTGGCCCGTGGGAGCATTCATGGGCCAGGAGGGGGCGTTGCCTGCTATTTTTTGAATAGCATTTGTGCAGTACCATGGCCTGCGGGTCTTTGCCGCGTCGTGTATTGAATTTTTCCATGTCCCTGGAGTTCTGGTTCGAGCCTGAATCACTGCGTGCGCTGTGCGATGACGGCGTGTGGGCGCGGGGGACTGCGCTGTTCAAGGCGCGGGCCGTGCGGCGCCTGGCCATCAGCGCCGAGGGCGATCACTGGCTGCTCAAGGGCGATGTGCAAGGCAGCCAGCTGGCTCCTTATCAATTGTCCGTGTCGATGGCCTTGATGCCCGATGGCGCGGTGGACTACTGGCGCAGCCAGTGCAGTTGCCCCGTGGGCCTGCAGTGCAAGCACGGGGTGGCGCTCATGCACCAGGCGGCGCGCCAGGGGCCGAGCGAGGTGGACCGGATCAGGGGCCTGGTGATGGCACCGGCCGGGGCAGGCCGCCCGCCCCATCGCGGCGACGCGCAGCAGCGCATGGCCGAGGTGCACCGCCTTGAGGCGGAGGCGCGCCTCATGAACTGGCTGCTGGCGCTGGACAGGGCGGCCGGCCTGGCCGATGCCGATGCGCCCGCAGGTGCCGACCGCCCGGAACAGTATGTCTACCTGCTGTCCGTGGTGGGGGCGCCGCGAACCGCGCCCCTGCTGCAGCTGGAGGCCGTGGTTTCCTACCCCAAGGTGACGGGTGGCTGGGCCAAGCCCAAACAGGTGCGCACCCAGCCGGGCAAGGGGCAGGCGGTGTTCGACCGCGCCAGCGATACCGACCGGCAGGTCCTGCAATTGCTGCGCGCACTGCCGCGCCAGCACAACTACTACTCCGCCGGCAGCGGCGCGCCCTGTGCCGTGCTGGAGGGGCAGATCGGTTTGCTGGCCATGGAGCAGGCCGCCAGCACCGGGCGCCTGTTTGCCGATGCGGGCGGTTCCACCGTGGGCGAGCCCCTGCGCTGGGGTGGGCCGCAGCCCATCGACTGGGCCTGGCAGGCCGTTTCGGGCGGTGCGGCGGCGGCCCTGGCGCAGGACGGCAGCTGGGCGCTGCAGGCGCGCCTGCCCGAAGCCGGCGCCCTGCTGTGCCACAACAGCCCGCCGATGTACCTGGATGCTGCGGCCGGACTGTGCGGCCCGGCGCACGCGCCGGGCCTGGAGTCCGCACAGCTGGAGGTGCTGCTGCATGCGCCCCCGCTCAGCGCCGCCGCGCTGCAAAAGCACCAGGCCGACGTGGCCCGCCGCCTGGGAGCGCTGCCCTTGCCGCCGGTGCTGCAGGGGCTGACCCGGCTCGATGGCGTGGCCCCGGTGGCGCGCCTGCATCTGGCGCTGACCCCCGCCGCGGGCGTGGCCTACATGGGGCTCATCACGGCGCAATTGCGGTTTGACTACCAGGGCCATGCGGGCTGGTGGGCGGGGCAGCCCTTGGGGGTGCTGGTGGATGGGCTGGACGGCGAGGGCGGCAAGGTGCTGCTGCAGCGCGATGGCCGCGCCGAACTCGACGCTGTCTCCCGCCTCATGGACCTGGGCTTGCTGGGCATCGATGAGGGCCTTTTCGGCATTCCCGGCGAGCGCCCGCAGGACGCCTGGATGCGCTGGGCCGACGGGGACTTTGCCGTGCTGCGCAATGCCGGCTTTGTGCTCACCATGGCGCCCGGGCTGGACCGCTGGATCACGCATGCCCACGCCGTCCATGTGCACCTGGGTCCCGAGGGGGCGGAGGACGAAGGTGGGCATGGCACGTTCGGGCTGGAGGATGAAGACCATGGGGCCGGCCTGTCCGCCCGGACGGCGAATAGTGGCGGCGGCGAGTTCGGCCCGTCCCCGTGGTTCGAGCTGTCGCTGGGCATCGAGATCGAGGGCCAGCGCCACAACATCCTGCCCTGGCTGCCCGACCTGATTGCAGCGGCCGCTGCGGCGCCGCCCGACCCCGCCGAACCTGGCGGCGCTGCCAGCCAGGGCCTGAGGGCGCCGGTGCTGCCGCCGTACCTGTACCTTCCGGCGCCCGGCGGCCATGGCTTCGTGCGTCTGCCGACCGATACCCTGAAGCCCTGGCTGGTGGCCCTGCTGGACCTGGTGGGTGACCGCGCGCACGACTTCTCGGGCGATAGCCTGCGCCTGTCGCGCCTGGAGGCGCTGCGCGCCAGCGCTTCGCTGGGCGATGGCGTGGTGTGGGAGGGCGCGGCCAGCCTGCAGGCCCTGGTGCGGCAACTGCAGGGGCAAGGGCAATTGCCCGAGGTGCCGGTGCCCGCTGGCGTGCATGCGCAGCTGCGGCCGTACCAGCAGCAGGGGCTCAACTGGCTGCAGTTTTTGCGCGCCAACGGCCTGGCGGGCGTGCTGGCCGACGACATGGGCCTGGGCAAGACGCTGCAGACGCTGGCGCACATCCAGGTCGAAAAGGACGCCGGGCGCCTTGTGCAGCCGGCGCTCATCGTGGCGCCCGTGAGCCTGATGGGCAACTGGGAGCGCGAGGCCGCGCGCTTCACCCCCGGCCTGCGCAGTGTGGTGCTGCATGGCAAGGAGCGCCATGCCCTGGCCGAATCCATGGCCGAGCACGACCTGGTGATCGCCCCCTATTCGCTGCTGCAGCGCGACCGCGAGCGCTGGCTGGAAGCGCGCTGGCACATGGTGGTGCTCGACGAGGCGCAGAACATCAAGAACGCCACCACCAACGCCGCCCAGGTGGTGGCGCAGCTGCAGGCCAACCACCGGCTGTGCCTGTCGGGTACGCCCATGGAAAACCACCTGGGCGAGGTCTGGAGCCTGTTCCACTTCCTCATGCCGGGCTTTCTGGGCAGCCAGCAGCGCTTTCGCGACCTGTTCCGCACGCCCATCGAGCGCCAGGGCAACACCGAGCGCTTGGCGCAGTTGCGCGCGCGCATCACCCCCTTCATGCTGCGCCGGGCCAAGTCGGTGGTGGCGCACGAGCTGCCGCCCAAGATCGAGACCGTGATGCCCGTGGACCTCTCGGGCGCCCAGGCCGACCTGTACGAGACCATCCGCCTGGGCATGGAAAAGACAGTGCGCGAAGCGCTGCAGGCCAAGGGCCTGGCGCGCTCGCAGATCACCATCCTCGACGCCTTGCTCAAGCTGCGCCAGGTGTGCTGCGACCCGCAGCTCGTGCCGCTGGATGCGGCTCGCAAGGTGCACACCTCGGCCAAGCTCGCGCAGCTGATGGAAATGCTGCCCGAGATGCTGGCCGAGGGCCGGCGCATCCTGCTGTTCTCGCAGTTCACGAGCATGCTCTCGCTGATCGAGGCCGAATTGGCGAAACACGGTCTGTCCTGGGTCAAGCTCACCGGCCAGAGCCAGAAGCGCGATGCCATCATCGAGCGTTTCACCAGCGGCGAGGTGCCGCTGTTCCTGATCAGCCTGAAGGCCGGCGGGGTGGGGCTGAACCTGCCGCAGGCAGACACCGTGATCCACTACGACCCCTGGTGGAACCCTGCCGTCGAAGCCCAGGCCACCGACCGCGCCCATCGCATCGGCCAGACGCAGAGCGTCTGGGTGGTCAAGCTGGTGGCGCGCGGCACCATCGAAGAGCGCATCCTGGCCCTGCAGGAGAAAAAGGCCCAGTTGGCCGAAAATCTCTACCAGGGCGCGGCCGGGCGCAAGCAGCCGCTGTTCACCGAAAGCGACCTCGCCGAGCTGCTGCAGCCGCTATCACTCTCGTAGCGGCAGGGGGCTCGTGCCATTTGCGCAACGGCGTTTTGG
>NZ_JBKDTZ010000335.1:0-8576 GCF_046339755.1 Acidovorax sp.
AAATGAACGCTGTAAATGGGCGGCGCCATGGAGATTTCGGGCACGATAGGCTGGTTCGTCGTGCAATCGGGCCTGCCGGCGCTCGACGTGGTGTTCTGGCGCTGCGCCTTCGGCGCGGCCACGCTGGCCGGGGTGTGCGCGGCCATGGGGCTGCTGCGCGGGGTCCTGACCTGGCGCCAGGCGGCCTGGGCTGCGCTCGGGGGCGTGGCCATCGTCACCAACTGGCTGCTGCTGTTCGGGGCGTATGCGCATGCCTCCATCTCGATCGCCACGGCGGTCTACAACACCCAGCCCTTCATGCTGGTGGCCTTTGGTGCCCTGCTTTTCGGCGAGCGCATCACCTTTCGCAAGATCGGCTGGCTGGCGCTGGCCTTTGGCGGCATGCTGCTCATCGTGCAGGCCCGGCCGGGCGCCAGCTTTGCGGGCAGCAACTATGCGCTGGGCATAGCCATGGCGCTGGGTGCGGCCTTCTTCTGGGCCGTGGCCTCGGTGATCGCCAAGCGGCTCACGGGCACGCCACCGCACCTGATCGCGCTGGTGCAGGTCTGCGTGGGCGTGTTCATGCTGGCGCCGTTCACCCACTTCGGCGACCTGCCCACGGACGCCCGCACCTGGACGCTGCTGGTCACCGTGGGCGTGGTGCACACCGGCATCATGTACATCCTGCTATACGGCGCGGTGCAGAAGCTGCCTACCTACCTGCAGGGCGCGCTGTCCTTCATCTACCCGGTGGTGGCGATTGCCGTGGACTTGATCGCCTTCGGCCACCGGCTGCAGCCTGCGCAGTGGCTGGGCGCAGCCGCCATCCTGCTGGCTGCGGCGGCCATGAACCTGCAGGGCAGCCGGCCGCGGGCGACGCCAGAGCCTGCGGCACAGGGCAACCGCTCCTGAGCATTGCGCACAAATTATCAAAAGCAGCCTGCGGCCATGGGCACCATCGTCAGCTCCCGTAAAACTTCAAGGAGCACCTATGGACAACGCACTGCAAACCACCTGGGAAACCTACGTCGCCTCATGGAAGGCCACCACCGCCGCTGAAAAACAGGCCCTGTCCGCCGAGCGTTTCATGAGCCACCACCAGCTCTGCATGGCGCAGTGGAAGATAACAGCGGCACACCGGCGGTGCCGACCTGGAAATTCACGGCCCCGGCTACCAGGTCGGATCGGAAGCATCGGTGATGCACTATGCCGTGCCCGTGCTGGAATAGTCCGGGCACAATCACCGCCCAGTGACACGCCCTGGTGACCCTTTTTCCTCCCCTGCAGAACCCACCCCGCCGCGCTCCGACCGCCAGGCGTTGATCGCCGCCTGGGTGGCCGCCCTGCGCCGCCAGGCCGGGGCCGATGCGCTCAAGGCCCTGCCCCCGCTGACGGACACCGAGGCGGCGCGCGTGATGGGGCTGATGCGTGGCGATGGCGACGCCGCCCAGGCCCCCTCCCCTGCGCGCCCCGCCCTGCCCGCCGGCATCGCGGCCGGACACTTCCAGCCGCGCATCACCCTCATGACCCTGGGCCGCGGCGATGGGCTGCTGGGCCTCAAGCCCCAGGGCAAGATGGGGCCGCGCGGCGACAGCGTGACCCTGGTGCAGATCGACTGGACCTACCGGCTGGAGGACACGCCCCAGGCCGCCACCGCCTGGCAGGCACCGGCGCCCACCTCCATCCTCAACTCGCGCCCGGCACCGCTCGTGGACCTGTACGACACCGGCGGACCCGTGGTGCGCATGCAGCGCGACCTGGCGGCCGAATCGGACGCCATGGACCGGGTCTGGGAGCTGGGCCTGCAGCCCCTGGACACGCGCACCCTGCAGTGGCGCAACCGCGATGCCGGCGCCAGCCTGGGCCCGGTATGGACGCTGGCGCAGGAGGCCTTCTTCGGCGACTTCTGGGCCGAGCAGGTACCGCAGCTTGCGTCCCAGGGCTGGAGCGTGGTGGTACGGCCCGGCTTTGCGCACGAGAGCGTGCCCGTGCAGCGCTGGAAGCTCCTCATCGCCCCCGACACCGGCGAGGTGCTGGGCAAGGAACTGGCGGGCCCCGTGGGACCGCGCGAACGCCCGGTGCAGAAGCTGCAGCTGCCCGCACGCGAGGGCGCCTGGCTGCTCAGCCTGGGCATCGAGATCGATGGCGAGACGCTGGACCTGGCGCCCATGCTGGCCGACCTGCTCAAGCGCGATGCGCGCTGGCTCATCGCGCGGCGCATGGCGCGCATCGACGACCTGGAAATCATCTCGCTGCGCGCCCCCGGCGGGCGGCGCATCGACGCACCCGCCGGCCCGCTCAAGGCCATCGTGGGCGCCATGGTGGACCTGATCACCGACCCCGAGCGCAACCAGCGCAAGGACGGTGACCCGCTGCGCCTGGGCGCCTGGGAGCTGCGCCGGCTCGAAGCCCTGCGCGCCGGGCTGGTGCAGGCGCACCGCGTAGACAGCGCCAACGACTGGCAACTGCAGGGCGATATCGGCCTGTCCCAATTGGCCAAACGCCTGAAGGCCATCGGCACACCCGAGCCAGCCGCCGCACCCAAGGGCCTGCAGGTTCAGTTGCGCCCCTACCAGCTCGAAGGCCTGGCCTGGCTGCAGTACCTGCGCGCGCAGGGCCTGGGCGGCATCCTGGCCGACGACATGGGCCTCGGGAAGACCGCGCAGGCGCTGGCCCATATCCTGGTGGAAAAGGAGGCCGGGCGCCTCACCCGCCCGGCCCTGGTGGTGCTGCCCACCTCGCTGCTGTTCAATTGGCAGGCCGAGGCCCGGCGCATGGCGCCCGGCCTGCGCGTGCTGGCCCTGCATGGGCCGGACCGGGGCAAGGCGTTTGCCGAAATAGGCGACCACGACCTGGTGATGACCACCTACCCGCTGCTCTGGCGCGATGTGGAGGCGCTGGCGGCGCAGGCGTTCCATCTGCTCATCCTCGACGAAGCCCAGATGGTCAAGAACGCTGGCAGCCGCAGCGCCCGCGCCCTGCGCCGCCTGCAGGCCCCGCACCTGCTGTGCCTGACCGGCACGCCGCTGGAAAACCACCTGGGCGAGCTCTGGGCTCAGTTCGACTTCCTCATGCCCGGCTTCCTGGGCGATGTGCGCAGCTTCAATGCGCGCTGGCGCAAGCCCATCGAGGAGAACGGCGAGACCCTGCGCGCACAGCTGCTGTCGCAGCGCGTGCGCCCATTCATCCTGCGCCGGCGCAAGCAGGACGTGGCCACCGAACTGCCACCGCGCACCGAGGTGATCCAGCACGTGCAACTGCAGGGCAAGCAGCGCGAGCTGTATGAAGCCGTGCGCACCACGGTGGACAAGCAGGTGCGCCGGGTGCTGGAGCGCGAAAGCTTTGACGGCGCGCAGATCACCATCCTGGACGCCCTGCTCAAGCTGCGCCAGGTGTGCTGCGACCCGCGCCTGGTCAAGGGCAGCAAGATGGCGGCCAGCATGGAGCGCGCCAAGCTCGAACTCCTGGCCGACATGCTGCCGGCCCTGGTGGCCGACGGCCGGCGCGTGCTGGTGTTCTCGCAGGTCACCGAGATGCTGGAGCTGGTGGCCGAGCAGTTGCAAGCCTTGGAACTGCCCTTCCTCGCCCTCACGGGCCAGACCCCGCCGGGCCAGCGCGGCGCCGTGGTGCAGCGCTTCCAGGCGCAGGACGAAGCCAGCCCGCCCATCCTGCTCGTGAGCCTCAAGGCCGGCGGGGTGGGCCTGAACCTCACGGCCGCCGACACGGTGGTCCATGTGGACCCGTGGTGGAACCCGGCCGTGGAGGAGCAGGCCACGGCCCGCGCCCACCGCATCGGGCAGGACCAGCCGGTCTTCGTCTACAAGCTGGTGGTGCAAGGCAGCATCGAGGAGCGCATGCTGGAATTGCAGGCACGCAAGGCCGCGCTGGCCCAGGGCGTGCTGGGGCACGACGAGGAAGGCGCCGCGAAGTTCAGCGAGGCCGACCTGGTGGCCCTGCTGGCGCCGCTGTCGGAGCCGCAGAACAACCCGCTGGCGATACCGGGTGAAGATGCCAGGCGCTGGGGTGGCACGGGTCTGCGCAGGCCCCGGCCCTTTGTGCCTGACCCCTGACCGCACCAGGGCGGTCGCCAAAGGTGCAGAATTCAAAAGCAAGCTTCGGGGTGCGTGGAAAGCGGTCCATTTTTACAGTAGGCCATCCCATCCACTTGCGAGGTCTACCATGCACTCCACCGCAACCGCTGACAGCCCCATGCCGTCCACCCGCCCCTCCAAGGCCGCCTTGGCCGCAGCCACCCTGGCCGATCCGCGCTGGGCGGCGGTGCGCATGCGCGATGCCTCGGCCGACGGCCGCTTCTACTACTCGGTGCAGACCACAGGGGTCTACTGCCGGCCGAGCTGCGCGGCCCGGCCGGCGCTGCCCGAGAACGTGCGTTTCCATGACAGCACGCTTGATGCCGAGCGCGCCGGCTTTCGCCCCTGCAAGCGCTGCAAGCCCGGCCAGGCATCGCCCGTGGCGCACCACGCCGCCCTGGTCACCGAGGCCTGCCGCATCATCGAGGCGGCCGACACGCCGCCCACACTGGACGAGTTGGCCACCCGCGTGGGCCTGAGCGCCCACCACTTCCACCGCATCTTCAAGCAGGCGACGGGCCTCACGCCCAAGGCCTATGGCGCCGCCCAGCGCGCACAGCGCGTGCGCGGCGAACTCGCCGCACCCCAGGCCGGCAGCGTGACCGAAGCGATCTTCAACGCGGGCTACAACGCCACCAGCCGCTTCTACGAAGAAGCCGACGGCGTGCTGGGCATGACGCCCACGCGCTACCAGGCCGGGGGCAGGCAGGTCACCATCCGCTTTGCCATCGCGCAGTGCTCGCTGGGCGCGATCCTGGTGGCGCAGAGCGGGCGCGGCGTGTGCGCCATTTTGCTGGGCGACGATGCAGAGGTGCTCGCGCAGGACCTGCAGGACCGCTTTCCCCAGGCCCACCTGGTGGGCGACGACCGCAGTTTCGACGCACTGGTGGCCCGGGTCGTGGCCTTTGTCGAGGCACCGGGCCTGGGCCTGGACCTGCCGCTCGACGTGCAGGGCACGGCCTTCCAGCAGCGCGTGTGGCAGGCGCTGCTGGCCATTCCCGCAGGCGAGACGGCCAGCTATGCCGAGATCGCAGCACGCATCGGATCGCCCACCGCCGCGCGTGCCGTGGCGCAGGCCTGCGCTGCGAATGCGCTGGCCGTGGCCATCCCTTGCCACCGCGTGGTGCGCAACGATGGGGCCCTGTCGGGCTACCGCTGGGGCGTGGAGCGCAAGCAGGCCCTGCTGGACCGTGAACACCGCCAAGCCAAGGGGCAGCCTGCATGAATGCCCGTCTTCCTGAACACGCCGCCGACTGGGCTGCACGCGCAGGCGCCATCGACTGGGCGGCCACCACGGAGGGCCTGAACGCCGAGGGCGCAGCCATTCTCCCGGCCCTGCTCAGCCCCGATGAATGCCAGGCGCTCGCGGGCCTGTACCCGGACACGGCCCACTTTCGCAGCCGCGTGGTGATGGCCCGCCACGGCTTCGGCCAGGGCGAGTACCAGTATTTCAGCTACCCGCTGCCGCCCCTCGTGGCCGGGCTGCGTGCGGCACTCTACCCGCACCTGCGGACCCTGGCCAACCACTGGAACCGGGTGATGTGTGTCGATGTGCAGTACCCTACCGCGCATGCCGATTTCATCGCCCGCTGCCATGCGGCCGGCCAGTTGCGGCCCACACCGCTGTTGTTGCGGTACCAGGCGGGCGACTACAACTGCCTGCACCAGGACCTGTATGGCGAGCATGTGTTTCCGCTGCAGGTGGCGATATTGCTGTCGGAGCCGGGGCGCGACTTCACGGGCGGCGAGTTCGTGCTGACCGAGCAGCGCCCGCGCATGCAGTCGCGTGCCGAGGTGGTGCCGCTGCGCCAGGGCGATGCGGTGGTGTTTGCCGTGCACCACCGCCCCGTGAACGGCACGCGCGGCCCCTACCGCGTGAACATGCGCTATGGCGTGAGCCGCCTGCGCTCGGGCGTGCGGCACACCGCGGGCATCATCTTCCATGACGCGACATGACACTGAGCCTGTTCAGCCATGATGAAGAAGCCGCGCTGCTGCAACAGCAGGCAGGCACCCGGGAGGCCCTGGCACCCGGGGCGGTGCTGCTGCGCGGCTTCGCGCTCGATGTGGCACCGGCGCTGCTGCAGGCCGTGGACGGCATCACCGGCCATGCGCCTTTCCGCCACCTGGAAACACCCGGCGGCCAGCGCATGTCGGTGGCCATGACCAACAGCGGCCCGCTGGGCTGGATCTCCGACCGCAGCGGCTACCGCTATGGCCGGGCCGATCCACTCACGGGCCGGCCCTGGCCGCCGCTGCCCGCCGTCTTCGCCACCCTGGCGCACGATGCGGCCGAGGCCGCGGGCTTTGCCGGGTTTGCGCCCGATGCCTGCCTGATCAACCGCTATGCGCCCGGCGCCCGCCTGTCGCTGCACCAGGACAGGGACGAGCGCGACCACGGGCACCCCATCGTGTCGGTGTCGCTGGGCATTCCCGCCGTGTTCCTGTTCGGTGGCGATGCGCGTGCGGACAAGGCGCAGCGCGTGCCCCTGGTCCATGGCGACGTGGTGGTCTGGGGCGGGCCGGCGCGGCTGCGCTACCACGGCGTGATGCCGCTGGCCGAGGCGGAGCACCCGCTGACGGGCGCTTTTCGCATCAACCTTACCTTTCGCAAAGCCGGATAGCTCAACCGGGTAGGGAACCCTTGGCGTAGCCCGTCTGCCGGCACAGCGACGAAAGCAATTGCTGCGCCGCGGCCCTGCCGCGCAGGCTGTCGGCCACCGTGATGGCCTTGCCGCTGGTCAGCGCGGCCTGCAGGCGGTAGTAGGTTTCCTTGTTGCCACCGGTGGTGGTGGAGTAGCTCTCCTTGAGCTCCAGGCGCGCCACCTCGCTCGCCGTGGCCGCACTCTGAAAACGCACCAGGCCGAACAGGCGCCGCTCGGCACGGATGCCCTGGCGGTCCAACTGTACGGTGAGACTGTTGCCCAGTCCGTAGAGGGCGCCCAGCACCACCAGCCAGCCGATGCCGCCGAAGATCAGGGTGAAGGGCAGCGGTGCATCGCTGTCCCACATCAGCACACCCGCCCCCGTGAAGGCGGTGCCGAACACGAGCAGCGCCAACATGGTCTTCCAGCGCCTGCCGTAGGGAAAATACAGCCGCACCCCGCCGGGCACCTGCTCCATGTCGGACACGTCGGCCTCATCCCCGGCCGGGGCCACCTCGCCCAGCTGCGGGTGCTGGGCCGCGTCGTGCTGCAGCCAGGCGGACTTCTGGTTCGTGATGTACACGGGCACGTCGAAGCGGCGTTCAAAGCCCGGCGTCAGGTTGTCGCCCGAGCTGCCGGGCACGCTTTGGAGCAGCAGCTCCCAGCGGTGGTACTCGCTGCCCGGGTCTTCCGATGCGGGCAGGTGGGCCGGCACGTCAAACCGCGCCGCCAGCCGCACGCCCTCGCCACGCGCCTCCACCTGCGCGAGGCCGCGCACCTGCCACAGCGTACGGCTTTCATAGCTGGTCTTGCCGCCCGAGCGGGTGCGGGTGTGCTCCACGCACTTCAGGGTGGCCAGAAAACGCAGGCCGGAACTGTAGGCAACGGGCAGTTCCAGGGTGCCACCGAAATGCCCGCCGATGGAACCCGGAAACGGATCGAGCACCAGCCGGACATCGCCGTAGCGCCGTGCCTGGACCGCACTGCGCAAAGCCCAGGCCAGCAGCACCAGCCCGACCAGCGGGATCAGCACAAGGATGCCCGCGACCAGGTGGTCGCCCCGGGCCAGGGCGCGCGGCACCACGGAGAAGGCCATGGGCAAGGCCACCAGGTTCCAGACGGCGGCCATGGCCCAGCCCACCCACAGCCCGATGCGCTGGTGGGCCCGGATGCGGTTGTCCTTCCACGCAGCCCGGCTCTCCCAGGGGCGTGCCTCCCACGCCGGCCCCGTGGTGGGGGCACCCGGGGTCAGCGCAAACCGGAAACGCAGGGCAAAGATGATGATGCCCAGCCCGGCACCGCCGAAGACCAGCGCAAACACCAGCTTGAAGGCCAGCAGCCCGGTCCGCAGGCTCCGGTCGAGCACCGCCTCGCTCGGGTCGCCGGGATTCACCCAGGCCTGCACCGGCGTGCCGTTGCGCTGTGCCGCCTCCAGCCGGGCGCCCAGCTCCTGGTGGAACTCGCCCACGTTGTCGCTGCCCGAGTTGATGGCCACGCGGCGCCCCGTGTACTCCTGGCCCGCCACGCGGTAGCGGTAGTCGGCCTTCACGCTGTAGGTGGTGGATTTGCTGCCCCGGCTGGCGACCGTTTCGGCCGAGACCAGTGTGGCCTGCACGGGCTGCCAGCCCTGCATGGTGGTCCAGTCGTAGAGGGTGGGCAGCACGCTCAGCAGCAGCAGGCCCAGGCCCACGGCCGCAAACGGCGTGCCGAACAGCACCAGCACCCAGGGGCCGGGACCGTTGCTCTTGCTCTTGGATTCTTCAGCCATGGCATGTGGCGCCGCCGCCCCAGAGGGCTGCCGCGCACTTCCCCCTCACATCTTTTGCGGTCGAACAGGCTCTTTGCCAGAATGGTGCCATGA
>NZ_JBKDTZ010000336.1:0-4471 GCF_046339755.1 Acidovorax sp.
CTGGGCCTGCTCGCGCTGGCGGGCCCCGGCCGCGTCGCCACCGGCGCGGGCCATGTGCACCTGCAGGGTGCCGCGCTCTTGCTTTCGGCTCTTGATCGCGGTCTCGAAGGCTTGCGCCAGTTCGTCTACTACATCAGCCAGTTCCTCGGTCTTCTCGGCCGCCGAGGTCACTGACGACGCGTAGACGGGGAAGATCTTGTTCGCGATGTCCATCGCGTCGAAATACAGCTTGGGGTCATCGGCCAGGCTATTCACCGCCGCGAACACCTGGTCGGGCGTCGCGTTCAGGATGACCTCGGCCGTGATCCCCTTGATCCCCAAGGCCTCAAAATCCCGCGCGCCGCTGCGCGCCAGGTACTCGCGCTGCTTCTCGGGCGACAGGTAGTTCTTGATGAACGCGCCCATCGTGGCATTGAAACGCTCCAGGCCGCCCGCCAGCTCGATAAAGCCATCTGCGAAGTCGGCCAGCGCCAAGGTCCCCTTCTGCGCACCAAAGCCCAATGCGTCTGCTGCCTCGTTGAGCGTCGTGAAGGCCGTCGATAGCCGCGTGAGGGTATCCAGTGCGGTCTCGCCAGGCTTCGCATACTCGCTGGGCCGGTACACCCTTTTCGTGGTTGTCTCGCTCTCCTCGCGGTAGACAAACATCGAATCCTCGCCCTGGCTGCTGCCTACGTTCTCTTGGACAACGCGGGTGATGGTTTCTGTGACAGTCTCCCAGCTGCCCAGCACCTGCTTGGTGATCTCGGCACCCGCCTTGCCCATCAACGCAGTGATCTTTGCCTCTACCTCCTCGGGCTTCAAGCCCTGGAAATTGAGGTCCTGCATATCCAGCACCTGCGCAAAGTCCTTGACCTTACTACCAGCCAAGCCCAGGTTATCGGCCATCTTGACGACGTTGGACCGCACTCCGTCGTATGCCTTGTTGATGGAGTTCGATTGCGCTCGGGTCGCCTCCTCCAGGCCCTTCGTGTTCTTCTCCATCTCGGAGATGATCCGGCCGTACACCTCGGCTGTCTGGCTCGCACCGTTGCCCGAGTCCTGCAGCTCTTTCAGGCGGCGCCGATAGTCCTTGAGGGTTGCCAGCGGGTTGTGATTGGTGAACTCAGGCCCGCTTACCAGCGTTCCGCCCTCGCGCCACTCTTCCCAGGGCTCCAGCTCGCTGCCATTGCCAAGGGTGCCCCGCAGGCCGCTGCCGATCTTGGACTCGCTGCGCATGCCGCCAAGAACGTTGATGGCCGCCATCGCGATCATCCCCGCCACGCCGCCGGCCATCCACGAGCCGCCTGCAGCGCCCGCGCCTAAGCTGTTGCCCAGCACGCTGTTGCCCCCGAAGCTCAAGGTGCCATCGAGCGCCGCCTTGCTTGCAATGGGTCCAGCCAGGCCGGACGCACCACCACCGCCGAAAAAGCTGGTCAGCCCCTTCCATGCGGCGCCAATCATCCCCTGGCCCGTGTAGGCTTGGTAGCCCGCGCTGCCCAACTGAAAGAGGGCACCAAGCGGGTTGCTACCGCCGCCACCGCCCAATGCAGCCATGGCACCGCCTCCACCGCCGCCCACTCCCATGAGCGCCCCCACCATGTTGATGACAAGGGGCTGTGCGAACTGCTTGTAGATCTGGTCCGCCACGGTCGTTTTAAACGTGGTGGCCAGGCTCTTGGTGAAGGACTTCCACCCGTCCTTGCCGTTGTTCAGCATGTCGGCAAAGCCCTGCCGGAAAATGCCGTCGTACTGCTGCACGGTCTGCTTGACCTCATCGAGCTGCAGGCGCTTCTCGGCGTTTTCCGCGTCCTTGGCGGCCGTGTTGCGCGCGTCATTGCTGAGGTTCACCACAGCGGCCGGATCGGTCGGGTTGTCAGCCAGGATCTTGTTGAGGCGGTTGGCCAGGTCGATCTGGATCTTGTACTTGGCAATGGCCACATCGCGCTCGCGCGAGGACAGGCCCATGACCGAGGTTTCGAACTCTATTGCGGCGGATGCCTCGTTCACCGACTTGGTGTACTCGGCCACCATGCGGGCCGAGTCGCCGTAGCCCCGCTCCTTGGCCGCGTCGCGCAGGTCCTGGGCTTGCTGGCGGATAGCAGCACTCAGGCGGCCCGTGGGATCAAGCGCCAAGGCGGCGTCTGCGGCCCACCCCACAAGGGCCGCAGCGTCATCCACGCGCGCCTGGCGCACCTTGCCCAGGGCCTCGCCCGTCAGGCCGATTTCGGCGTTTTCATCGCGCGCGGCTTTGACCTTGGCCGAGGAGGAGCGGGCGGCTCGCTGCTCGGTCTGGACCATCCTTTCCAGGTCATCCACCGCCTTGGCAGTAGCTGCAGCACTCTCGCGGCGCAGGCGCGCCATGTTCTGTTCGTGCTCCTCCGCAGCCGCCTTCATTGCGCCATCAATGCGCGTCTGCTCGGCCTGGCTGTTTTTCTTGGCCTTTGCATTGGCCAGCTCTGCATCAAAATTCGCTTTGCGCTGGGCGTAGAGTTCGTCCTCCTTCTCCATGGTCCGCTCGATGGCGTCCAGCTCGCCCACGTTGCCGGACTTCATGAGCGCGTCCATCTCGTCCAGGAAGGCCTTGCGCGAGCGCAGGATCTCCTTGTCGGCGTTTTTGAAGGCCTGCACTGCAGCATTGGCGGCATCGGCCATGCCGCCGCCCTTTTTCAGGGCAGATTCCAGCTTCTCCTTTTGCCCCTCAAGAATGCCCTGCAGCTCCTCCTGCCGTGGGCTGGTCTTGAGCCCCGCGGCGGCCTCTTCCTTGCGCACTGCGTCCAGCGTGGTGGTGGTGAGCTTGATCTCCTTGCGGATGTCCTCGACCTGGGCCTTCTGGCTCTTGTAGCCCTTGTTCGCCTCCATGATGAACTTGACCTGCGCGTCCAGTTCCTTGGAGGTCTGAGCAGGGGCGGCGGGCGCGGGCGTGGGTGCGCCCAGCTGCGTGGCGAGCGTTTTTGGCGTGTACTCGATGCGCAGCGGGCCTGGGGCGGTGATGCCTGCGAACGTGGGCACGTCCTGCAGCAGGTCGCGCGAGGTGAGCGTGGGGCGGCCCTTGCCGCCGTTCCAGTTCACGGGCTGGCTGCCCTGGGCCGGCGCTGCAGGTGCTGCGGCATCCTTCGACGGATACAGCGCGCCCAAGGCCTCGGTGGTCACCTTCAGCCCGAGCCCGGCGCCGCCAGGCAGCAGCATCATCCAGTCCGGCAGCTTCATCTTGGACAGCGCGAGGGCGGCGTCACCCGCAGTAGTGATGATGCCGGCCAGCACCTCATTGGCGCGCTTCAGTGCGGCCGAGTCGCCGATGTTGCCCATCGCCTCGGACCACTTCTTGCTGAAGCCGTCCGTCGCCTTCTCCAGGTCCGTGCCTTCCTTGGCCAGGCCCTTTGTGGCTGCGGCCAGCGCCTCCAACATGACCTTCTGCGCGCCGGCCTTGTCGTTCATCTCGACCATCGATTTGATGGTGAGCAGCTGATTGGAGGTCAGGAAGCCGAGGATCTCGTCCAGGTCCTTGGCGCCCTTGGCAGGATCAGCAAAGGCCTTGGCCAGGGTCTTGGCAGCGGCGGGGGCATCCTGACCCAGCGCCACAGCGAAGTCGTTGATCCCCAGCGACAGGCCCTTGAGCATGCCAATGCCGATATCGCGGGTGCGCGCGAACTCGGTGATGACAGCGCCGGCCGAGTCCTTGGACATCTGGGGCAGCAGCGAGACCTCGCGGCGGAGGGTCTTGATGTCCTCGGCCGAGAGCACGGCCTCGCGCCCCACGGCCTTGAAGGCGATGCCTACGTCGGAAAGCTTACGCGCCTCCGACTCGACGATGTACATACCTGCACCGAAGGCAGCCACAGCGGCTGCCGCCACCGTCGTCGGGCTGACCAGGCCGGCGATGTAGCCGCCCATGGCCTTGACCGCGTTGCCGGCGCCGCCGAACGAGTCTTTGATCTGCCCGCCCTGCTGCAGCAGCACGGTCAGGGGCGCCTGGCCACCCTGCAGGCTCACCACAATGTCGGTAAATTGCGCCGGCAACTGGCGCAGCGCGGCCTGGGTCTGCGCGGCGGACACGCCGATCTTGTTCAGCGCGGGCGTGGCCGCGTTGGCGGCGGCCTGAGCCTCGCGGGAGACCTGCTGCACCACGTCCAGCATGGGCCGGAACTTGGACGCATCCAGGCCCTTGGCCGCGATGTTGAACTCGATGTCGCCCAGCTTGTCGATCACGGGCTGGGCGCGCGCTGCCTCCAGCGCCAGCTTCTTGATGCTGGCCACCATCGCGGCTTCCGAAAGGGTGAACTTCTCCGTGTTGGACGCGGCGAGATCGCCGATCTTGTCCACGTCCCTGCCCGCGTGCTCCCCGGCCTGGCGCATGTTGATGGCCATCTTCCCAGCAGCGTTGCCGAGCCGATCAACCGACGACTCTGCCTTGCTGGAATCGAGAACTACCTCGCCCTGAATTCCGAAATCAGCCATGCGAGCCCCAAAAAAAATGGGCCGCGCGGCGTGAACC
>NZ_JBKDTZ010000337.1:0-2567 GCF_046339755.1 Acidovorax sp.
AGCGCCCTCAATAAGTACGGCAAGGCGCTGTACTAATACCCGCGCGCCGGCATCGAGGTCGAGCGGCCGGCGCGCGACGTGGTGATCCATTCGCTGTCCCTCACCTTGTTGGCGGACAATCCGGACGCCATCGCCCTTAAAATGGTGGTGCAGTGCAGCAAGGGGACCTATATTCGCACCCTGGGTGAGGATGTGGGCGCGGCACTGGGCTTCGGCGCGCACCTGACCTTCCTGCGCCGCATCGATACCGGCGGTATCGGCGTGGAGCGCTGCGTCACGCTGGCCGAGCTCGAAGCCATGGAGGAAGGCGCGCGCCTGTCGCAACTGGAGCCGCCCGAATCGCTTTTGGCACAACACATGCGTGTCACGCTGGACAGCGAGAATGCCGCTCGCTTCCTGTCGGGCGTGCGCCGCCGAGGTACCTGGCCCGATGCCGGGGCCGTGGCGGTGTTTGGCGACAGCCCCCCGGCGCTGCTGGGGGTGGGCCACATCGTGGGCGGGGAGCTGGTGCCCGACAGGCTCCTGAGTCCGCTGGAGATTCAACAAATTTTGGAAGGCACGCCGCACCTGCAAGCCAGCGGCACATTGGAAAAACTATGACGAAACAGATCCGCAACATCGCCATCATCGCCCACGTTGACCATGGCAAGACCACCCTGGTGGACCAATTGCTGCGCCAGTCCGGCACCTTCGCAGACCACGAAAAGGTGGTCGACACGGTGATGGACAACAACGCGATCGAAAAAGAGCGTGGCATCACCATCCTGGCCAAGAACTGTGCCGTGAGCTGGGAAGGCACCCACATCAACATCGTCGACACCCCCGGTCACGCGGACTTCGGCGGTGAAGTGGAGCGCGCCCTGTCCATGGTGGACAGCGTGGTGCTGCTGATCGACGCGCAAGAGGGCCCCATGCCCCAGACGCGTTTCGTGACCAAGAAGGCCCTGGCCCTGGGCCTGCGCCCCATCCTGGTGGTCAACAAGGTGGACAAGCCCGGTGCCAACCCCGACAAGGTGGTGAACGCCGCGTTCGACCTGTTCGACAAGCTGGGTGCCACCGACGAGCAACTCGACTTCCCCGTGGTGTATGCCTCGGGCATCAACGGCTGGTCGTCGCTGGAAGAAGGCGCACCGGGCGAGCAGTGGGGCCCCGACATGTCCGCCCTGTTCAACACCATCTTGAAGCACGTGCCCCCGAACTCGGGTGACGCGAACGCTCCGCTGCAGCTGCAGATCTCGGCGCTCGACTTCTCCACCTTCGTGGGCCGCATCGGCGTGGGCCGCATCAGCCAGGGTACCCTGAAGCCTGCCCAGGACGTGCTGGTCATGGAAGGCCCGGACGGCAAGGCCATCAAGGGCCGCGTCAACCAGGTGCTGACCTTCCAGGGCCTCGATCGCATGCAGACGCCTGTGGCCGGCCCCGGCGACATCGTGCTGATCAACGGCATCGAAGACATCGGCATCGGCGTGACCGTGACCGACCCCGCCAACCCAGCGCCGCTGCCCATGCTCAAGGTGGACGAGCCCACGCTGACCATGAACTTCTGCGTGAACACCTCGCCCCTGGCAGGCCGCGAAGGCAAGTTCGTGACCAGCCGCCAGATCTGGGACCGCCTGCAAAAGGAACTGCAGCACAACGTGGCCCTGCGCGTGAAGGAAACCGACGAAGAAGGTATCTTCGAAGTCATGGGCCGCGGTGAACTGCACCTGACCATCCTGCTGGAAAACATGCGCCGCGAAGGCTACGAGCTGGCCGTGTCCAAGCCCCGCGTGGTGTTCAAGGACGTGGGCGGCGTCAAGCACGAGCCTATCGAGCTGGTGACGGCCGACATCGAAGAAGCCCACCAGGGCGGCGTGATGCAGGCCCTGGGCGAGCGCAAGGGCGAGCTGGTGAACATGGAGCCGGACGGCCGCGGCCGTGTGCGCCTGGAATACCGCATCCCTGCGCGCGGCCTGATCGGCTTCACCAACGAATTCCTGAACCTGACGCGCGGTTCGGGCCTGATCAGCAACATCTTCGACAGCTACGAGCCGCACAAGGGCGACATCGGCGGCCGCAAGAACGGCGTGCTGATCTCCATGGACGACGGTGAAATCTTCACCTACGCCCTGGGCAAGCTCGACGACCGTGGCCGCATGTTCGTGAAGGCCAACGACCCTGTGTACGAAGGCATGATCGTCGGCATCCACAGCCGCGACAACGACCTGGTCGTGAACGCCACGCGCACCAAGCAGCTGACCAACTTCCGCGTGTCCGGCAAGGAAGACGCGATCAAGATCACGCCGCCCATCGATGCCACGCTCGAATACGCCGTGGAATTCATCGAGGACGACGAACTGGTCGAGATCACGCCCAAGTCCATCCGCATCCGCAAGCGCTACCTGACCGAGAACGAGCGCAAGCGCGCAGGCCGTTCCTGATCTGCGGGCCGCGCTGCACAGATGAGCGTAAAGCAGGCTGCACGGCCTGGTGAGAGGGGCGGGGCCCCCCGCGGGGGGGGGGCGCCCCCGGGGTTTAAAGCGCGGGGTTTACACCACCGCCCCCCCGCGCCGCCCCCCCCCCCGCGC
>NZ_JBKDTZ010000338.1:0-2801 GCF_046339755.1 Acidovorax sp.
ACGGCTCGACGCGGAGATGCCTGATGTAGATGACGCTCTGTTCCTGCGTATTCAGGAGGCGATCAGCGATGGCCGCGCGCCCGTGCCGGGTGGCCAGCCCATACCGTTGCCCACCGAGCGGCGAGGCCGAGTACATCCCTGGCTTTGGGGCCTTGCGGCATCCATCATGCTCGGCACCGTGCTGACGGCAAGCCTCTGGATGACCAGGGGCGACGGCGAGCATGAGGTGCTGCGCGGGCCCAAGGAGACGATACTCATCGACAGCGACCCTTCAGCCCGCTTGGCGCAGTTGCGCGTTCTGCTCGAGGGTGCGGGGGCGACGCCTGACGTGCGCGTCGACAAGGCCGGCACGATCGTCATCACGGTAGCCGGGACACCCCAGGTGCTGGATGCGCTCGGTGGCGAGCGCATCTACCCACAGCCGACCGACGGCAAGATCATCCTCGTTATCGAGAAGCCGGCCGCGCAGAAGCCCTGAGCCGCTCCTGCCGCTGCGACAGCGGCCCGCTACCGCCAGTTCCCCATCAGGACGAAGGGAGCCCAGTAGAAGGGGTGCGAGGTGCGTGGCTGAGAGGCTAGGGCTATCTGTGCCTGGCGCAGTGCCTCGATCTTGGAGAGGCTGGACTGTGTGCGACGGCGGTACATGTCGCCCATGAGGGATGCGGTGCTGCTGTCGGCGACCTTCCACAGCGTGGCCACCGAAGTTCACCACTTCCACCCCCATTTCGACCGTTCTGAAGCTCCAGCACCCAATGCAATCAACAACTTAGTGTCGCTTCGGTCGGAACTCGTGTAGTTCCACGTTTTGGTCCTGAAGTTATTGCGAGCTTTAGCTGCGTGGCATACAGTAGCGCCATGTTCTTGAAGCTCAACAAGAGCGGCGGCCGGCTCTATGCCCAACTGGCGGAGTCCTATCGCGACGATCAGGGTCGCCCCCGCAATCGCGTCATCGCCACGCTCGGCCGCGTCGATCGCGCCGACTCCAACTTGGAGTCCGTCCTCAACGGCTTGCTTCGTGCCACCGGCCGCGGTACCGCCGACGCGGTACCGACCGTGCAATTCGAGCAATCCTTGGCTTTTGGCGATGTGTGGGTGCTGCACCAGCTGTGGCACCAACTCGGCCTGGATCGCCTGGGCGAACTCTTCCGCGGGCGCCGCGAGCACCGCACCGAGTTGCTGCTTCGCCTGATGGTCTTCAACCGCCTGTGCGACCCTGGCTCCAAGCTGGGCGTGCTTCGCTGGATGCAGACCGCCGCCATCCCCGAGCTTCCTGCCCCCGGCGACATCACACACGCGCAGCTGCTGCGTGCCATGGATGACTGGGAGGCCATTGAACCGAAGGTCCACGCCCATCTGGCCTCGCTTCTGCTGCCGCTCATCGACACCGAACTGTCGGTGGTGTTCTATGACGTCACCACCGTTGGCGTGTGCGGCGAGTCCGTACTGCCCGGCGATGTCCGCGCCTACGGCCGCAGCAAGCGCGACACCATCGAGCGCCAGTTCGCCCTCGGCCTGGTGCAGACCGCAGACGGCCTGCCCATCGCCTACGAGGTCTTCGAAGGCAACGTCGCCGAGACCGCGACGCTGATGCCGATGGTGCATCGAGTGCTGCAGCGCTACGCGATCTCGCGCGTGGTGCTGGTGGCTGACCGCGGCTTGCTCAGCATGGACAACCTGGAGCAGATCCAGGCGTTGCGACTGCCCAGCGGCAAGCCGATGGAGTTCGTGCTGGCCGTGCCGGCACGCCGCTACGCGGAGTTCGCTCCCCTCATCAGCAGCATGGGCCCCGGCGCCACCGCCACCGCCACCGCAGCGCAGTGGGTCGACGAGCGTCCTTGGAGCCCCGGCGATGAAGGCGACGCGCCGCCCGCGACCGCGCTTCGCCTGGTGGTGGCCCACGATGCGCAGCAGGCCGCACTGGCCACCGAACGCCGGCTCGCCAAGATCGCCGAACTGCAGGCCCTGGCCGAGCGCTGGAGCGGCAAGCTCGACGCGCAGGATGCCGGCGCGAAGCCCCGCGGCCGCCGGTTGTCGGACAAGGGTGCGACGGCCCGCATGTACCACGCCGTCGCCCAGGAACGCCTGAGCACCGTGCTGCGCGTCGATCTGAAGGGCTCGCTGTTCAGCTACACCATCGACGAGGCGATGCTGCAGCGGCTGCAGTCCTTGGACGGCAAGCTCGTGCTGCTGAGCAACGTGCGCGATCTGGGCGCCGCCGCGTTGGTTGAGCGCTACAAGAGCCTGGCCGATATCGAACGAGGCTTCCGAGTGCTCAAGAGCGACATCGAGATCGGGCCGGTCTACCACCGGCTGCCTCAGCGCATACGTGCACACGCCGGCATTTGCTTCCTCGCGCTCGTGCTCCACCGGGTCATGCGCATGCGGCTGCGCCAAGCCGGTAACGAGCACTCGCCCACGAGCGCGCTCCAACTGCTGGGCCGCTTGCAGCAGCATCATGTCGCCCTCAACGGCCTGCGTCCGGTGCGCGGTCTGGGCCGTATCGACACACTGCAGCAGCGCTTGTTCAGTGCGCTGGGCATCCCGCAACCTCATACCGAGCAAGTCCAACACGAGCAGCTGAGCCTCCCGCTGTAGTCTTGTAAACGCGCATCGGTTCTAGGCGCGACAACGACTTACGCGCCAGTTCTGGTGAACTTGGGAGCAAGGTTCACTGCGCTCATTCTTCCTCGCCGGCCGCTTGCCGCACGCCGCTGCGGTCAGGTCACCTGCAACGTTATACGGCGCATTCAGCCGCTATGCGTACGCAGGCTTGACAATCCGTATTGTTCGCTGATCATTGC
>NZ_JBKDTZ010000339.1:0-11713 GCF_046339755.1 Acidovorax sp.
GTTCCGCGCGCACGGCATGCGCATCTTCGTCCCCACGAAGTCCGCGGAGCAGCTGGAAAGCTCCAAGGCATTCTCCAAGGCCTTCATGCAGCGCCACGGAATTCCGACAGCCGAGTACCAAACCTTTAGCGACCCGGCGCAGGCCCATGCCTACGTGGACGCCAAGGGCGCGCCCATCGTCGTCAAGGCCGACGGCCTGGCGGCGGGCAAGGGCGTGGTCGTGGCCATGACGCTCAAGGAAGCCCATGATGCCGTGGACTTCATGCTGGTGGACAACAAATATGGCGTGGCGCACAACGAGGGTGGCGCGCGTGTGGTGATCGAGGCCTTCCTCGAGGGCGAGGAAGCCTCCTTCATCGTGCTGTGCGACGGCAAGAACGTGCTGGCCCTGGCCACCAGCCAGGACCACAAGCGCCTGAAGGACGGCGACGAAGGCCCCAACACCGGCGGCAGGGGCGCGTATTCGCCCGCGCCCGTGGTCACGGCCGACGTGCACGCCCGCGCCATGCGCGAAATCATCCTGCCCACCATCCGCGGCATGGAAAAGGATGGCATCCCCTACACCGGTTTCCTGTACGCCGGCCTGATGATCGACGCCAAGGGCCACCCCAAGACGCTCGAATTCAACTGCCGCATGGGCGACCCCGAGACCCAGCCCATCCTGATGCGCCTGAAAAGCGACCTGGCAGACGTGCTGGGCGCCGGTGTGGACGGCAAGCTCGACCAGGTCGAACTGCAGTGGGACCGCCGCACCGCGCTGGGCGTGGTGATGGCCGCCCATGGCTACCCCGAGAACCCCCGCAAGGGCGACACCATCACCGGCCTGCCGGCCGATGCGGACGATGCCGTGGTCTTCCATGCGGGCACGGCCCTCAAGGACGGCGTGGTCAGCGTCACGGGTGGCCGCGTGCTGTGCGTGACGGTGCTGGCCGACAGCGTCAAGCAGGCGCAGCAGCGCGCCTACGATGTGGCACGCAACATCCATTTCGACGGCGCGCAGTACCGCCGCGATATCGGCTTCAGGGCTGTGAAGGCCTGATGACCCCATCGACGCTGAACGCTGCCGACACGGTGGCGCGCGTGCGCGGCTACCTGCAAGGGCTGCAGCTGCGCATCACCGATGCGCTGGAGGCCGTGGAAGGCGAGGGCGGTGCGCGCTTTCTGGCCGATGCCTGGCGCAAGGAGCCCGGCGAGCCGCTGCAGGGCGATGGCGTCACGCGCATCCTCGAAGGCGGGCGCGTGTTCGAGCGCGCGGGCTGTGGCTTCTCGCACGTGCGCGGGCCGCTGTTGCCGCCATCGGCCACGCAGCACCGGCCCGAGCTGGCGGGAGCGCCGTTCGAGGCCATGGGCGTGTCGCTGGTGTTCCACCCGCGAAATCCCTATGTGCCCACGGTGCACATGAACGTGCGCATGATCGCTGCCGGCCACCCGGGCCAGACGCCGACCTGCTGGTTCGGCGGCGGCATGGACCTCACGCCGTACTACGGCTTCGAGGAGGATGCGGTGCACTTCCACCGCAGTTGCCGCGATGCACTGGCGCCGTTTGGCGAGGACAAGTACCCGCGCTTCAAGCAGTGGTGCGACGAATACTTCTTCCTCAAGCACCGCCATGAGCAGCGTGGCGTGGGCGGGGTGTTCTTCGACGACTTCTCGGAGCTGGGCTTCGAGCAGAGCCTGGCCATGACGCAATCCGTGGGCGATGCCTTCCTGTCGGCCTACCTGCCCATCGTGGAAAGGCGCCAGGGCATGCCCCATGGCGAGCGCGAGCGCGAGTTCCAGCTCTACCGCCGCGGGCGCTATGTGGAGTTCAACCTGGTCTGGGACCGGGGCACGCATTTCGGTCTGCAGTCGGGGGGGCGCACCGAGTCCATTCTGCTGTCCATGCCGCCCCTGGTGTCCTGGGCCTACCGGCGCCAGGAAGAGGCCGCCTCGGCCGAGGCGGCGCTCACCGAGCACTTCCTGGTGCCGCGCGACTGGCTCTCCGAGGCTGGCTGAAACCGCCTCTTTTTCCAAAAAAGCTATAATTTCAATAGCTGCCCGCGCTTTTGGCGCCAGCAGCACCGGGTTCAAACACCCGCCATTGCCTGAGCGCCACCGCGCAACACCTGAGGCCCAGCCCACTGGCTGCACACTCCGTTGCGCGCTATATTGATTCCATTCCTTATAAATCACCGCCTGATGACCACATCCACCAAATCGGAAACCGCCTCCAAGAAAGACGTCACCAAACTCCAGCGCGCCATCGTCGATGGCCTGGAAGACGTCAAGGCGCAAGACATCCAGGTCTTCAACACCGAGCATCTCTCGCCGCTGTTTGAACGGGTCATCGTGGCATCGGGCACCTCCAACCGCCAGACCAAGGCGCTGGCCGCCAGCGTGCGCGACGCGGTGAAGGAAGCCGGTTTTTCCAAGCCCCGCATCGAGGGCGAGGACAACGGCGAGTGGATCATCGTGGACTGCGGTGCGGCCGTGGCGCACATCATGCAGCCCGCCATCCGCCAGTACTACCGCCTGGAAGAGCTGTGGGGCGAGGTGCCCGTGCGCATGAAGCTGGGTGCGGCCAAGCCGGCATCGTCGGCAGCCACCGAGTTGGCCGAGAAGAAGTCGGCGCAGAAGGCCGCCAAGTCCGATGCCAAATCGGCCGCCAAGAGCGGTACCTCGGCCCGCCCCGCGGCCAAGAAGGCGGCAGCACCTGCCAAGTCGGCTGCCCGCCCCGCCGCCAAGTCTGCGCCCAAGCCGGCAGCCAAGGCCCCCGCAAAGGCACCGAGCCGCGCCCCGGCAAAGACCGGCACGGCCTCCAAGGCCGCACCGGCCAAGTCCGCCGTGAAGACCAGCCCTGCAGCCAAGAAGCCCGTCGCCACCAAGGCCCCGATCAAGACCATCGTGGTCAAGCCATCGGTGCCGCGCAGCAAGGCCAATGCCGAGGCCGCCAAGCCCGCTTCGCGCGGTGGTGCACGGCCAGCCGCCAAGGCCCCCGCCAAAAGGGCACCGGGCCGCAAGTGAGGCGATGCAGGCGGGTTCCGTCCCGTCCCCCGCAATCTCCTGGCGCCTGAACTGCCATGAAACTGTTGATCGTGGCCGTGGGCCAGCGTGTGCCCGACTGGGCGCAGACCGCTTACGACGACTATGCCAAGCGCTTCCCGCCCGAGCTCAAGGTCGAGCTCAAGGCGGTGAAGACCGAGCCGCGCGGCTCCAAGACCCTGGAGACGCTGTACGCCGCCGAGCGTGAGCGCATCGAGGCCGCCATTCCACGGGGTACCCGCGTGGTGGCGCTCGACGAGCGCGGCACCAACCTCACCACCAAGGCTTTGGCCGAGCGGCTCAAGGGCTGGCAATTGGGCGGTGATGACGTGGCGCTCGTCATCGGCGGACCGGACGGGCTGGACCCGGCCTTTCGCCAGGCGGCGCACGAACGCATCCGCCTGTCCGACCTGACCCTGCCGCACGCCATGGTGCGGGTGCTGCTGATCGAGCAGTTGTACCGCGCCTGGTCGGTGAACGCCGGCCATCCCTACCATCGCGAATAGTGCGGGCGGCGTGATTTGCTACCGATTGCGTAGCAAGTGGTAAGAAGTGCACGGGATCGTAAGCTGGTTCTTGGTTATGCTCCAGCACCATGCCGGACTTCATCTACCTCGCCTCCCAAAGCCCCCGCCGCCGCCAACTGCTCGACCAGTTGGGCGTGCGCCATGAACTGCTCGTGCCCAATGTGGACGGCGACATGGGCGAGGATGCCGAGGCCATCGAAGAGGTACGCCCCGGCGAGGTGCCCACCGCCTATGTGCAGCGCGTCACCGGCCTCAAGCTCGACGCCGCCATGGCCCGCCGCGCGCGCCGCGGCCTGCCCGAGGCACCCATCCTGTGTTCCGACACCACGGTCGCCCTGGGCCGCGCCATCTACGGCAAGCCCGACGATGCCGCGCATGCCGCGCGCATGCTGACCGAGCTGGCGGGGCGCACGCACCGCGTGCTCACGGCCGTGGCGCTGCAGATGGGCACGCGCCGCGTGGCGGCGCTGTCGGTGTCGCGCGTCACCTTTGCCGCGCTCACGCCGCAGCAGGTCGAAGACTACGTGAACACCGGCGAGCCACTGGGCAAGGCCGGCGCCTATGGCGTGCAGGGCAGGGCGGCGGCCTTCATTCCGCAACTGAGCGGCAGTTATTCGGGCATCATGGGCTTGCCGATGTACGAGACCGCTCAGCTGCTGCGCGCAGCTGGCTTCCCCGTCTGAAGAAACAACACAAAAACTGCTGACGACCATGCAACAAGACATCCTCATCAACTGGTCGCCCCAGGAGACACGCGTCGCCATCGTTGAACATGGCGCGGTTCAGGAGCTGCATATCGAGCGCACGCTGGAGCGTGGCTTGGTGGGCAATGTCTACCTGGGCAAGGTCTCGCGCGTGCTGCCGGGCATGCAGTCGGCCTTCATCGACATAGGCCTGGAGCGTGCCGCCTTTTTGCACGTGGCCGATGTCTGGCAGCGCCAGCCCGATGGCGAGCCGCCTGCGTTCGCGCGCAAGGGCGAGCCCCAGATCCCCATCGAAAAGCAGGTGTTCGAAGGCCAGTCGCTCATGGTGCAGGTCATCAAGGACCCCATCGGCACCAAGGGCGCGCGCCTGTCCACGCAGATCAGCATAGCGGGGCGGCTGCTGGTGTTCCTGCCGCAGGACGACCATGTGGGCGTGTCGCAGAAGATCCCGTCGGCCGAACGCGATGCGCTGCGCACGCGCCTGCAGGCCCTGGTGGGCGACAAGGCCTCGGGCGGTGGCGGCGGCTTCATCCTGCGCACCAATGGCGAGGACTCGACCGACGCCGAGCTGGCTGAGGACATCGCCTACCTGCGCAAGACCTGGGCGCGCATCAAGGAGGCCTCGCTCAAGCTGCCGCCCATGTCGCTGCTGCACCAGGACCTCGATCTGCTGCAGCGCGTGCTGCGCGACCTGGTGGGCGACCATACCCAGACCATCCGCCTCGATTCGCTGGAACAGTTCCAGCGCCTGCGCGCCTTCGGGCAGGAGTTCATGCCAGCTGCGGCGCCCAAGCTGCAGCACTACAAGGGCGAGCGGCCGATCTTCGACCTGTACTCCATCGACGAAGAGGTGGCCAAGGCCCTGGGCCGCAGGGTGGACCTCAAATCCGGCGGCTACCTCATCGTGGACCAGACCGAGGCGCTCACCACCATCGACGTGAACACCGGCGGCTACGTGGGGGCGCGCAATTTCGACGACACCATCTTCAAGACCAACCTGGAGGCGGCCCAGGCCATCGCGCGACAGCTGCGCCTGCGCAACCTGGGCGGCATCATCATCGTCGACTTCATCGACATGGTGCAGGGCGGGCACCAGGACGCCGTGCTCAGCGAGTTCAGGAAGCAGCTCGCGCGCGACCGCGTGAAGACCATGGCCGGCGGCTTCTCGCAGCTGGGCCTGGTGGAGATGACGCGCAAGCGCACGCGCGAATCCCTGGCCCACATGCTGTGCGAGCCCTGCGAGGCCTGCCAGGGCAAGGGCAGCGTGAAGACCGCACGCAGCGTGTGCTACGACATCCTGCGCGAGATCCTGCGCGAGGCGCGCCAGTTCAACCCGCGCGAGTTCCGCGTGGTCGCCTCGGCGCGCGTGGTGGAGCTGTTCCTCGACGAGGAAAGCCAGCACCTGGCCGGGCTGTCGGACTTCATCCGCAAGCCGATCTCGCTGCAGGCCGAGAGTGCCATGGGGCAGGAGCAGTACGACATCGTGCTGCTGTAGATGCGCCTGTCCGATGGCCCCGGACCCACAGGTGGCGCGCTGGAATGGGCAGTCCCTTTCCAGCGGGCAACTGGCGCGTGTCCATGGCTTCACGGACCTGGACGGCAGCCAGCCCGATGCCTGGGGCCATATGCTGGCCGAAGAGCGGGCTGGCAAGCCGGTGGATGTGGCGGGCTACCGCTGACGGCGCGTCACAGCTTGCGCAGGCGCTCCAGCGCCGCGCGCAAGGTGTCATCCTTCTTGGCGAAGCAAAAGCGCACCACGCGTTGGTCGAAGCCGTCGCCGTAAAAGGCCGACAGCGGGATCGCGGCCACGCCGATCTCGCGCGTGAGCCATTGGCAGAAGTCCGATTCGCTCTGGTGGCTCACGGCCGAGATGTCCACGCACTGGAAGTAGCTGCCCGTGCTGGGCAGGAGCTTCAGGCGCGAGCCGGCCAGGCCTTCGCGGAACAGGTCGCGCTTGGCCTGGTAGAAGGCGGGCAGCTGCAGGTAGGGCGCAGGGTCCTTGAGGTACGAAGCCAGGCCGTACTGCACGGGGGTGTTCACCGTGAACACATTGAACTGGTGCACCTTGCGGAACTCGGCCGTGAGCGCCGCGGGCGCGGCCACGGTGCCCACCTTCCAGCCCGTGACGTGGAAGGTCTTGCCGAAGCTCGAGACGATGAAGGCGCGCGCCGCCAGGCCGGCGAAGCGCGCAGCGCTCTGGTGCTGGCCGCCGTCGAACACCATGTGCTCGTAGACCTCGTCGCTGATGAGCAGGATGTCGGTGGGGGCGAGCAGGTCCTGCAGGGCCTGCATGTCCTCGGCGCTCCAGACGGTGGCGCTGGGGTTGTGCGGGGTGTTGATCAGGATGGCGCGCGTGCGCGGCGTGATGGCGGCGCTGATCTTGGCGAAGTCGGGGCGGAAGGTGCCGGGCGTGAGCGGCACGCGCACTGCCACACCGCCGGCCAGCTCGATGTTGGGCACGTAGCTGTCGTAGCAGGGGTCGAGCACGATGACCTCGTCGCCCGGGTGCACCACGGCCAGGATGGCGGTGATGATGGCCTGGGTGGCGCCGGCGGTGATGGTGATCTCGCTGGCCGGGTCGTAGCGGCGGCCGTGCAGGGCCTCGATCTTGGCGGCGACGGCCTCGCGCAGCGCGGGCACGCCGGTCATGGGCGGGTACTGGTTGTGGCCGGCCTGCATGGCGGCGGTGACGGCATCGACCAGGGCCGGGTCGCAGGCGAAGTCCGGAAAACCCTGGCCCAGGTTGACGGCGTTGTGCTCGGCCGCCAGGGCCGACATCACGGTGAAGATGGTGGTGCCCACCTGGGGAAGCTTGCTGGCGATGGCGGGAGTGCGTGCGGTATCGGTCGCGAGGGTCATGGGACAGGGGGAGGAAAGGAGGGGGAGGAGGTCAATGTGCGAGGCTGGCACCCTAGCCGCCATTGCGGCGGAAAATCACCACGTCGATGTCGCTCGGGGCACCCCAGCGCACCAGCGGGTAAGCGGCCACGATGGCCAGCCAGATCAGCGGGGCCAGCCAGCGCAGGCCCGACTTCACATAGGCGATTCGTGCATACAGGCCATCGAGGTGGACGCTTGCCAAGTGGGCCGAGTCGATCAGGGTGAGGCCGTGCCGCGCACTCAGATGGGTGAGGTTGCGCGCGTTGAAGTAATGCAGGTGGGGCGAGGGCATGCCCTTTTGCCACAGCCGGTCGAAGAAGGCGCCCGCCCCGAAGCGGTGCAGCAGCTTGCTGGTGCGGTAGAAGACGCCGCGGCTGGAGGGCAGGTTCAGCACCAGCAGCCCGCCGGGGGCCAGCCGGGCAATGCACTGAGCCAGCAGCGCATCGGAATGCGGGATGTGCTCGAACACGTCGTTGAAGACGATGGCGTCGAACTGCTCGCTATCGGCCAGCACATCGGGAAAGAAGCCCTCGCGCACCGGCACACCGCTGCGCTGCGCCTGCTCGCAGACCGCGTGGTCCGGCTCCAGGCCCAGGACGGTGAAGCCGCGGTCGGCTGCGGCTTTCACGAACCAGCCATGGGCAGCGCCCACGTCCAGCAAGCGCGTGCCGGCCGGCGTGATGTGGCGGCCCATGCGGTCCAGCAACTGGTGGAAATTGGCCTCGCGCAGGGCCTTGAGGCCGGTATCGCGCTGGCCTTCATCGACCTTTTCGTGGGATCGGGCTTCGTTGATCGCGGGCGCCAGCTGCGCCGCTTCATAGCCGCACAGGGGGCACACCCAATGCCATTCCTCCAGGCCGGCGCGCAGCGCCTGGCCACAGCAAACGCAAGGAACTGCCGCGGAGGAAAGGGTACTCATCGGGCATCACACCTTCTCAAAGTTCGTAGTCGTTAACGTGGCCGCTCATGGCGCGGGCGATGAGCTCGCGGCTCAGGCGGTCGCTGAGCAATTCTGCGAATTTGTACACGAAATTGCGCAGGTAGGCCCCGCGTTTGAAGGCTACGCGGGCCACACTCTGGCCGAACAGGTGGCCTACCGGGCGCACCACCAGGTCGCCCACGGGGTCGTCGCGCATGGCCATCTCGGCCACGATGCCGATCCCCAGGCCCAGGCGCTCATAGGTCTTGATCACGTCAGAGTCGATGGCTTCGAGCGCGATGCGCGGCTGCAGGCGGCGTGCGGCAAAGGCATGGTCGATCTTGCCGCGGCCGGTGAACGAGGGGTGGTAGGTGATGAGCGCCTCGTGCGCGATGTCGTCGAGGCCGATGCGTTCCTTCTGCGCCAGCGCGTGGCCGGGCGGCAGCACCAGCACGTGCTCCCATTCGTAGCAAGGCAGGGTGACGAGCTCGGGGTAGTCGGCCAGGGACTCGGTGGCCATGCCGATCTCGGCCACCTCGTCGATGACCATGCGCGCCACCTGGTCGGGCGTGGCCTGGTGCAGGCTGATGTTGACCTTGGGGTAGGCCTCGCGCAGGCGCGCCACGGGCACCGGCAGCTCGTAGCGGGCCTGGGTGTGGGTGGTGGCAATGCTCAGCGTGCCGTTGTCCTGGGCGCTGAACTGCTCGCCGATGCGCTTGAGGTTCCCCACCTCGCGCATGATGACCTCGATGCTCTTGAGCACGTGCTGGCCCGGCTCGGTGATGCGCTTGAGCCGCTTGCCGTGGCGCGCGAAGATGTCCACGCCGAGTTCTTCCTCCAGCTCGATGATGGCCTTGGAGACGCCGGGTTGGGAGGTGTGCAGCGCCTTGGCGGCTTCGGTCAGGTTCAGGTTGCGCCGGGCAGCCTCCTGGACGAAGCGGAATTGGTGCAGATTCATATCTGATATCGCCTAAAGAGTTGCATCATTATGCTGCAAGCATCTAAGAGATGTCAGGCGGTGATGCAAAAACTCAGCCCGAAGGCGATTCACAAGCGATTTCTGCCATCAATGCGGTCATGCGTGGGTCTTCGCCGATGGCCGCCTGCACGCCAAAGCGCACGCCGGGGTGGCTGGCGCGCAATTGTTCCACCAGCACGGGCAGGTCTTCGCGCGCATGCTTGCCGGTGCCCAGGAACATGGGCACCACGGTGACATGGCGGGCTCCCTGGGCGACCAGCTGGGCCACGGCGTCGGGCAGGGTGGGCTGGCACAGCTCCAGGTAGGCGCAGGCCACGGGCCTGCCTGGGTGTGCCTGCCCTATGCGGGCGGCGACGGCCTCCATGGGGGCGCGCCACAGCGGGTCGCGCGAGCCATGGGCGAACAGGACGATGGCGTGGTCATGCATGGTTGGGCGGCTACCTTCGAAGGACGAGCCACCCGAAGGCGCCCAGGGAAAGCAGCGAATAGATGATCCCTGGCGCAGCCGCCGTGAGCCAGGGCGACCAGTTCTGCAGGTTGCCGGCGTAGCCGAACACGTTGTTGAGCAGGAAGAAGCTGATGCCGGCCATCACGCCGCCGAACACATAGCCTGCGATGCCACCGGAGCGGAAGTGCAGGTAGGCAAAGGGCAGGGCCAGCACCACCATCACCAGGCAGGAGAGGGGGTAGAACACCTTGCGCCAGAACTCGATCTCGTAGCGCTGGGCCGACTGGCCGTTGCTGTCCAGGTGGCGGATGTACTGGAACAGGTCCACCGTGGCCATGCGGTCGGGCTTGAGCAGCGAGGCGGCCACCATGTCGGCGCTGATGCGCGTGGGCCACTGCAGCGTGGGCGCGTTCTGGCGGTCCACCCGGGCTTCGTCGCCGCCGCGCTGCTGGAAGCTGCTGCGCTGCACGTCGGTGAGCTCCCAGGCGCTGCCGTCGCCGAACCTGCCGGAGGCCGCACGCGTCTGCGAGGCCAGCAGGCCCTTGGCATCGAACTCGAAGATGCGGATGTCGAGCATGCCGCCGTCGGGCGTGAGGGCGCGCACGTTCACCGCGTAGGAGTGGTCGTCCTGGCGCTCCTTGAGCCAGGCGCCGGTGGCACCCGAGGTGAGGCGGCCCAGGTGGCGTACCTTGATCAGTTGCGCGGCCTTGTCGCTCAGCGGTGCGATGTAGTCGCCCACGGCGAAGGTCAGCACCACGAAGAACCCGCCCAGCGTGAGCAGGGTGCGCATGGCGCGCCAGGGGCCCATGCCGCTGGTGCGCATGATGGTGAATTCGGAGCTCTGCGCCAGGCGCGCCATCACGAAGATGGTGCCGATCAGCACCGTGATGGGCAGCAGCTCGTACAGGTGGCTGGGGATGCTGAGCACCACGAACAGCATGGCATGCGACAACTGGTAGCCCTGTGGCCCCGTGCGGCCCACCCAGCGCAGTTCATCGACCAGGTCGAAGAAGAAGAACAGGGCCAGAAAGCCGATGGTGACGTAGGCCACCGCGAAGAAGGCCTCGCGGTGGATCAGGCGGCGTATGGTTTTCATGCGGGGCTCCGGCGCTGCCACAGGCGGCGCAGGCTCCAGTTGTTATGGCGTGCGGTGAGCAGCAGCAGCGCGAGGGCGAAGGTGCCGCCGTGCAGCATGAGCATGAAGCCGCCCAGGCCCAGGCGCCCGGCGCCGACCCAGCTGGTGCCCAGGGTCATGAGGTTGTAGTAGACGATGAAGGCGAAGAGGGCGAACACCAGGCTGGTGCTGCGCCCCGCGCGCGGGTTGACGGTGGCCACGGCCAGGCCCAGCACCACGAAGTTCAGGGCCGCCAGGGCCAGGCCGATGCGCCAGCCCAGCTCGGCCCGGTAGGCAGGCAGGGGCTGCATCAGCAGCTCATGCGTGGCGCGGGTCTTGACCGAGAGCTCTTCGGCGGAGCCGGCGGGCGCGGAGCCGATGCGGGTGGTGTACTCTTCGAATTCGCTGATCTTCAGGCCAGGCTTGTCGTGCTCGGTCTCCAGCCGCTGCCCCTGCACCAGCGTGGCGATGCGCTCGCCATCCTTGGTTTCCAGCCGGGCGCTGCGCGCGGAGGTGACGGTTTCCTTCTTGGCGATGTTGGTGGCAATGAAGATGTTGTTGCCGGCCAGGTTGTCGGGGCTGTCCTTGTCGATGAAGAACACCCGGCTGCCGTTGGCTGACTCCTGGAACTCACCGGGGGCGATGCGGTCGATGTCGCTGCGCTGCTCGTAGCGGGTCTTGAGCTCCTGGATCTGGTTATTGGCCCTGGGCGCGACCAGCAGCGCCAGCACGGAGATCACCAGAATCGATGGCCAGGCGAAGCGCAGCAGCGGGCGCAGCAGGCTGATCAGGCCGCGGCCGCTGGCGAACCAGATCACCATCTCGCTGTCGCGGTACATGCGCGACAGCGTGCCGACCACGGCCACGAACAGGCTCAGCGCCAAAATGATGGACAACTGGCCCAGCACCGTGAAGCCCATGACCAGCATCACGTCGGACGGACTCACGCTGCCGCGCGAGGCCTGGCCCAGCGTGCGGATGAGCATCATGGTCATCACCACGGTGACCAGCACCACCAGTGTGGCCCCGAAGCTGCGCGCCAGCTCCTTGCGGATGGATGAATCGAATAACATTGGCTCTAAGGAAAACACCGATTATGAACTTTGATCTGAAGACCCTTG